>DATGFS010000001.1 GCA_035308905.1 bacterium
GGTCGTCCCGCCACCGGTCGTCCCGCCGCCGGTCGTCCCGCCACCCGTGGTGCCGCCGCCGCTCGTCCCGCCGCCGGTCGTCCCGCCACCCGTGGTGCCGCCGCCGCTCGTCCCGCCTTTGGGTGAATCACCATTAGCTGCATTGGGGTTCGAGTGATCATTGTCGTCGTTGGAGACGGACGGGTTAACGCTCCCCTGTACAGGGAAGACGAGAACGTCGATCCGCCCGGCGACTTGCTTCGACCCCACCGGCGTCGACAAGACGATCGCCGGTGCGCCGACAAAGCGCTCCAGGGTGGCGGGCGGCACTTGCTCCGTCCCCACCCGCACAGCGGTGCTCCCTCGGGATACGACGAACGACTGCGTCCCGGCCGGCGTGGTGATGGTCGCCGTGAGTGTCACGCAATTCGCATCGTCACACGCTGCCGCGCTGAGCACTCCCTGCGTCGTGGTGAGGCGGCTCGGCTCCGCACTCGCAACGCGCTGGAGCCCAAGCCACGCCACCGCGAGGATGACGGCCGCCGCCCCGATACGCTTCAGGCTAAACATGATTTTTCACTCCCCCTCGAATTCACTCATCGTCGACCGTATCGCAATCTTGATGGTCTTAGGGTAAAGCCTGAAGTGCGATCGCCAAAGAGTGGTGACATGGGGGCGAAGTTGCATTTCTTCCGGAGGGTTAGCACCTAGGCCGAGTATCCGTGCCTATGGCACAGCAATTAAACTCGGTGGAAGTTGCGAAAACACTTGAACCCAATCATCTTCATGCGCCTGAACGCCACGGCGGTTTGGAGCGCTCCAATGGCGCGGTGTCCCCGTGGTACAATCTGAGCAGCCACGGAGGGGTGCGAGAGCCTGGCTGAATCGGGCGGTCTCGAAAACCGCTATACCCTCACGGGTATCGGGAGTTCAAATCTCCCCCCCTCCGCCATCCGCAGCGCTGCGCGCGTTGTAGTAAAAGAGGTAGCCCGCCGGAACCTTTCGGCACTACACCGTCGCTTCTCCAAACAGACGCCCGAGTCGGTCGAAGCACCGGATCGCCGGTGTCCCGGCGCCCCCGGTGGTTTTACGGCCCCGATCGGCGGGGAAAATGGCACGGATTAGCCGTTATTCGGCGCCGCGCGCTTGTCGCGCGGAGTTCTTCGCGAGTGTTTGAACGAGGAGGTGACGTTCGTGGAAAGCAAGCGTCGTACTGCGGTGCTGCGGGTAGCTGGGGCGCTCGTGGCCGTCGTGTTGGTGGCCGCGCTGGCGGGGACCGGCACCGTGGCGGCCCAGAACCTGAGCCTCAAGGCCGTCCGGGATCCGCAGAACCGTTTCACCATCGACGTTCCCGCGACATGGACCGTCACGACCCAAGCCAAGAACCCGGCCGTCGAGGCCAAGTCTGCCGCGCCTCAGGCGGCGGGCAAGGCGGCCCTGCTACCGGACAGCCTTGACGTGACCGTCTACGATTGGAAAGTCCCGATCACCGCACAGCAGTGCATCAGCGAGTCGGACCTGGTGCTGCGCTACGCCATCCATACGTGGACGGTGGTAAAGGAAAGCCCGGCCACAATCGGCGGCCAGCCCGCCTACTCTCGAGTCTATAACTGGAAGGCGAGCAACGGCGAGCCGCGGCAGAGTATCGAGACCTGCGTCAGCCACGGCAGCCGCGTCTGGGTGGCGGTCGGTACGACGGACAACACCCCGGCGAAGGTCGCTACGACGACGCCGCTGTTGGAGCGTTCCATCGCGACGCTTCAGCCGAATGTGACCAACGTGCCGACGGAGCCGGCGACCCACAAGAACAACTAGGCCGACCGCGTCCGGCGCTGTGAACTCTGCGGCGCCAGATAGGGCGAGTCTGAATACCGCGAGGCGCCGGCCGTTCGGCCGGCGTCTCGCTTTGCGCGCCCTCCCGGCAGATGCGCCGATCCAACGAAGGGGCCGGCGCGCGGCCGCGGTATAGCTTTGGGAGCGGGAGGCCGGACTTGAGGCGGGAGGTGCGGACGTGGATGCGGAGTTGTCGGGCCGGGTCATCATCGTAACCGGGGCCGGCCGGGGAATCGGCCGGGCGGTGGCGAGAGATCTTGTCGGGGCCGGCGCACGGGTGGTTCTGGTGGCACGGACGAAGACCGACCTGACCCAGGTCATCGACGAAGCGGGTGAAGACCGCGCGACGGCGGTTGCCGGTGACGTCACGGACGAAGCCACCGCGGCGGCGGCGGTCGCCCGCGCGCAGGAATGGGGCGGCTCCGTCGACGGCGTGGTCAACAACGCGGGCATCGGGTGGTCGGGCCCCGTGCACGAGATGCCCCTCGACGCCTGGCGCCGCCTCATGGAGGTCAACCTGACCGGCGTCTTCCTGTTCACGAAGGCGGCGTTGCCGGTGATGCTGGGTCAGGGCCGCGGCCACATCGTCAATATCGCCTCTGGCGCGGGGCGCATGGGCATGGCCGGAAGCGCTGCGTATTCGGCGTCGAAGTTCGGCGTCATCGGGTTCACCGAGGCCGTCGGCCTCGAGGTCCGCAACCGCGGGGTGAAGGTCAGCGTCGTCGAGCCCGGCTCGGTCCAGACGTCGTTTTCCGCCGGTGCTTCGGCAAAGGACTGGGCCCTCCGTGCGGACGATGTCGCGCAGGTCGTCCGCTCGCTCCTGGCCAGCGGTCCGAACGTTTGGATCCGAGAGGCGTTCGTGTCCCCGCTGCGGGTTCCGAAGTCCTAGGGCCGTACGGGCAGGAGCCGCGCCGCCCGCCGCGAACGAACGCGCTGACAACTGCATATCGTACTGGACGGGTGCCCTCGGTTCGCCGAGGGAGAAGAGGGAAGTCCGGTGCGCGGCCGGTGCGTCGCCGAAAGGGCGTCCACAAGGCCGCAAAGCCGGCGCGGTCCCGCCACTGTAACGGGGAGCCGTTCCGCGATCGCCACTGGGAAACCGGGAAGGCGCGGCACGGCGAGGATCCGGAGCCAGGAAACCTGCCCGTCCGGGCGCGTACGGTGACCTTCGGCTGAAAGGCCAGTACGCCACGGCGTCATGCCGCCATGGTCCCCGTGCCCGCACCGGGGCCCATTTTTTGTTGCCACTCCGGTTGCGGCCGGGGTGGCGTGACACCGGGAACGGAGGATGTCGATGTCCGCTCCGTCCCGCGCACGCGGGTCCGCGCGATGCCGGGGAACAGTCGCCCTCTTCGCCGTCGCGCTGTTGCTGGGGCCATCTCCGGGCGTTTCCGCGCAGTCCGCCCCGCCGCCCGACGCTCAGCCGCCGACGTTTGAGTTGCCGGAGGTGGAGATCGCCGGCCGGCGGCCGCAGCTGCCGGCGACCAGCCCGGCCTCGATCAGCGTCATCACCGCCGACGAGATCGCCGCGATGGGCGCGCTCACGGTCGGCGACGCGCTGCGCGTGCTGCCCGAAGTGCTGGTGCGCTCAACGGGCGGCCCGGGCTCGCTAACGACGATGAGCATCCGCGGCTCGCCCTCGACGCAGACCCTCATCCTGCTCGACGGCGTGCCGCTGAACCGGCCCGACCAGGCGAGCGTGGATCTCAGCACGCTGCCGATCCAGCAGGTCGATCATATCGAGGTGCTGCGCGGACCGTTCTCCGCGATCTACGGCAGCGCGACGATCGGCGGCGTCGTCAATATCGTGACGAAAACGCGGCCCGGGTCCTCCGCGTCCGCGCGCATCGGGTCCTTCGGCGAGACGAGCAACGTGCTGTCGATCGGCGGTCAGACCGGAGCGACGACCTACCTCCTGCAGGGGATTCAGACCGGCAGCACCGGGTTCGCGCCGGACACCGACTACAGCAACTCCACGGTGATGGCGAAGCTCCAATGGGCGACCGGCGGCGGCGGCGTGCTCACGCTGACCGGCGACCGTCTCTACCACAATACCGGCTCTCCCGGCCCGACGCCGTTTCAGGACCTGCTTGCGAGGCTGTGGGAAGGACGGACGTTACTCGACGCGTCCTGGCGCACCGGGCGCGCCGACGGCCCCGGGACGCTGCTGCGCGTGTACCGCACCTACGACGACGTCAATTTTCTGAGCCCGGGTCTCGCATTCCAGTCGGAAGACATCGCCGACTTCTGGGGCGCGCAGGCTCAGGTCGTGCTCGCCGTCGGCGGCGGCAACCTGCTCACGCTCGGCGCCGACTACCAGAACGAGGTCATCTTCCACACGGACAACGGCGGCGTCGTCTTCCCCAACCAGGGCAGCGACTTGGGAGTCTACGCGCAGTACGACTGGCGGCTGACCCCGGCGGTCCTGCTGTCGCTCGGCATACGGCAGGACACGTTCACGCTCCCCGCCAACGAGCCCAACCTCTACGGCACGCAGATCGACCCGCGCGGCGGCGTCGTCGTGTTGCTCAGCGACCGCCTGCTGTTCCGTGCGGCGGCCGGCCGGACGTACCGGGCGCCGACCTTCGACGAGCTCGCCCCCGGGCTCTTCGGCAACCCGAACCTCCAGGCGGAAAGCGCGTGGTCGTACGATGCGAGCGTCGAGTACGCGCTGGCGGCGGGATTAACCCTCCAGATCGACGGCTTTTACAAGGATGCCACGAACCTGATCACGTCGCCGCCGCCGCTCTTCATCCCGGTGAACGTCGGACACGCGATCATCTCCGGCGGCTCGGTCGAAGTGGCCGGCCGGCTGTCCCCGCAGTGGTTCGTCAGGGCCAACTACACCAGCCAGCGGGCTCGCGACGTCGCGACGAATCTCGATGTGATCTACGTGCCGCGCTCGATCGGCAATCTCGAGGTCGACTATCAGCCTGCCCGGGCGGCGACGATCGCCCTGATCGTCGGGTACTCGGGGGACACGTTCGCGGACGCCGCCAATACCATCGTGCTGCCCGGGTACTGGCTCACGTCGGTGACGGTGACCTGGCCCTTCGCCGAAGGCTACCGCGTGCAGGCCGGCGTCGCCAACGTGTTCGATATCCAGTACCAGGACGCGCAGGGATTCGCCGAGCCCGGGAGGCGACTGTTCGTGACGGTCGCGAAGTCATTCTGATCATGCGCACCCGCGTGGTCTTCATCATCGTCTGCGCGGCGCTCGCGGCCTCGGGGGCGTCCTGGGCTGCGTGGGTGCGCCCTCGTTCTCTGCCGCCGTCGCCGCGGGCCGCCGGGAGCGCCGTTGGAGCGCCGCGGGCCGGCGCGCCTCCGAGGGCGGCGTCGCCGTTGCGCGGCCCCACCGCCGCGGACGAGGGAGAGATCATGGCGACGTCCGCCGTGGGCGGCGGGGAGCGCTCTCGCTCAATGTTCCGGACGCCCGCGCCTATACCTCACCCGCCCGCGTCGCCTCGGGTCGCGGCGTCCCGCCCCGCGCCGCGGGGAATGCCGTCACCTCGTCCGCCGGCGGGACCGTCGGGAGCAACCGCTCCGCCCGCGGGCGCCGCCGGAACGGCTCCGGCGTCGACGCTGCCCTCCGCGCCGGCGAGCTCCAACGCGGGCCGGGCGACCGGACCCGCGTCCGCCTCGGCCGCGGGTGACACGGCGGCGGGAAGCGGTTCCGGTGCGGGCGGTTCACTCTCGACGGGAGCCGCCGCCTCGGGTCCCGCGTCCGGCAGTCCGTCGGGGCCCGGCGCCACGCCGCCATCGGGTTCCGCACCTGCACAGACGGTCCGGCCCGCCGCGCACACGCCTGTGTTGACGCCGCCCAAGGTCATCGCGACGGCGGAGATGCTCTATCCGGGCGATGCCTTCCGTCTTACCGTGCGCCGTCAGGATCTCGGCGCCGCCGCGGTCGTCGAAGGCACGGAGGGCGTCGTGGGGATGCGGGCGTTGATTCTTTCGACGGGCGAGGTGCGCGCGGTTGAGGTCACCGGCCCATCAGGGTCGAACGCCCTCGATCGCGCGGCGGTCGACGCCGTGCGCGGATGGCGGTTCGCGCCGGCGACGCGCGATGGCGCGCCGATCGACGCGTATGTGACGCTGCGGATTCGCTACGTGGTGCGCTGAGCCGCCGCGATGCCGGCGGCGCGGCGCCGCTCCGCGAGACGGGCGGCGTCGTAGATGCCGAAGAGCGCGAGCGAGTACGCAAGGTCGCTCAGGACGGTGTTGCGGAAGAACGGAATCGCCGCGGTGTACGAGGCGGCCAGCCCGGCGGGCGTGTGCGGATAGAGCGGGCCCAGCCACTCACCGAAGTTGGTGATGAGGTAGAACAGGACGGCCGAGACGAGCGCCGTTCCGGCGACCCCCTTCATCGAACGGTGGCGCAGCGCGAACCGGCCCAAGACGACGATGACGACATAGCTCGCATAGACCCAGATCATCCCGACGCCGTAGAACCCGAGCACCGCATCGGACAGCGCGACGGCGCCGAGCGGCACGACGAACGCCCACGCTCCCGGAAGAATCGCGCCGCCGAACAAGGCCAGCGCATCGATCGGCTGAAAATTCGGCGCGTGAGGCGCGAGCCGCAGCAGCGTCGCGGCCGCGATGAGCGCGTAGGGAAGTGTGCCGAGCCAGAGCGGCTTCTGCGTGAGGGTCGATCTCACCGGATCATCACCGGCTGGGGGGTTCTTGGATGGGCGGCGTGAATCCTTTGCCGCGATGACGCACAGGTCCGCGCCGCGCGCGCGCGTCCTCATGATTCAGGGAACGGCGTCGCACGCAGGGAAGAGCACGCTGGCCGCGGCGCTCTGCCGTCTGTTCGCGCGCGATGGATGGCGCGTCGCGCCGTTCAAGGCGCAGAATATCTCCCTCAACGCCGCGGTCACTCGGGGCGGGGGCGAGATCGGCGTCGCGCAGGCCGTGCAGGCGCGGGCGGCCGGCGTGGAGCCGGCCGTTGAGATGAACCCGGTCCTCGTGAAGCCGGCGCCGTCCGGCCGCACGCAGGTGATCGTGTTGGGCCGCGCGGCGGCTTCCCCGCCGACGCGCGCGGCGGTGTGGCGCGCAATCGCCCGCTCGCTCGACGCGCTGCGCGCCCGAGCCGACCTCATCGTGATCGAGGGGGCCGGCTCACCGGCGGAGGTCAATCTCCGGCGGTCCGATCTCACGAATATGCGGATCGCCCGATACGCGGGCGCGCCCGTCTTGATCGCCGGAGACATCGACCGCGGCGGGGTGTTCGCGGCACTCGCCGGCACCATGGCGCTCCTCGACCGGACGGAGCGCGCCCTCGTCCGCGGCTTCGTCATCAACAAGTTCCGCGGGGACGCGGCCGCGCTGCGGCCGGCGCTGGAGGACCTGCAACGCCGGACGCGGCGTCCGGTGCTCGGCGTCGTTCCGTACGCGCCGGCGTGGCGCCTGCCGGAAGAGGACGCAGTGGCGCTGGATTGGGCCGGCGGCGCCCGGCGCGATGGGACGCGCGACGCCGGGGCGCAGCCACCCGGCGAGCCGTGGCTCGAGGTCGCCATCGTGCATCTTCCATACATCTCGAACTTCGACGAGTTCGACGGGTTGGAGCAAGAGGCCGGTGTCCGCGTGCGGTACGTCCGGCCGGGCCAACGTCTCGGCCGTCCGGATCTCGTGGTCCTGCCGGGCAGCAAGTCTACCGTAGCGGACCTGGAGGTGCTGCGGCGATCCGGGTTGGCGGAGGCGGTGCGGGACGCCGCGTTCGCGGGCGTCCCGGTCCTCGGCATCTGCGGCGGTTACCAAATGCTGGGACGCCGGATCGACGATCCCGAGCGGGTCGAATCCGACCGCCCGGTCGTCGAGGGACTCGGCCTGCTGCCGGTCGCGACGACGTTCGGCCGCACCAAGCGCACGGCGCGCGTGAGGGTCCGGGTCGGCGCGTCACCACCGCACCGCGGCGGACTCGTGGGCGCCTGGCCGGAGATCGAAGCGCAGGGCTATGAGATCCATATGGGCCGGAGCGCACCGGGCGGGCCGGCCTGGGTGCGCATCCTCGCGCGGAGCGGGCGTCGCTGCGACGAGCCGGGCGGCGCGGCCTCGCCCGACGGGATGATCTGCGGCACATCGGTGCACGGCCTGTTCGAGAATCCGGCGGTCCGCCACGCGCTGCTCGAGGGCCTGTGGGCGCGCCGCGGCGTGGCCGCGGCGGCCGCGCGGTGGCGCGGAGAGCGGCGGAGCGTCACGCTCGACGAGCGGCTCGACGGTCTCGCGGATCTCGTCGCCCGGCACCTGGATCTCGACCGCGTGCGCGCGATCGCGGGCCTGCGCCGGCGGTAGCCGCCGCGCCCGCGGCCGCGTCCGTCCTCCGGAGGAACCGTCGGAGTCCGCCACAAACCCTCGTATCCATGCCGTTTCTCGCGGTGATCACCGACCACGATTTTCCCAATCTCGACGAAGAGGAAGAAGTCTTCCGGCCGCTGGGGATCGAGCTGCGCGTCGCCAACGCGAAGGACCGCCGCGCGTTCCTCGCCGACGTGGCGGTCGCCGACGCGCTGATGAACGAGTACGCGCCCGTGACCGCGGACACGATCGAAGCGGCGCAGCGCTGTCTGGCGATTGTGCGCTATGGGGTAGGCGTGGACACCGTGGATCTCGCCGCGGCGACCAAGGCCGGGATCTGCGTCGCGAACGTGCCGGACTATGGGACGCAAGAGGTCGCGCTGCACGCGTTCACGCTGCTGCTGGCCGTGCACCGCCGGCTTCGCACGTACGATACGGCGGTCCGCGCGGGACGCTGGCCCGCGGGCCCTTCGGTGACGCCGGCGATCCGCCGAATCCGCGGGCAGACGCTCGGCATCGTGGGCTTCGGCCGGATCGGCCGTTCCGTGGCCGCATACGCGGCGCCGCTGGGGATGCACCTGCTGACGTTTGATCCATATGTCTCGCGGACCGCCGCGGGTGAGGCCGGCGCGACCCTCGTCGACTACGCGACACTGCTGCGGCAGTCGGACCTCTTGTCGTTTCACGCGCCGCTCGGATCGGACACGCGGCACCTGCTCGGCGAGGAAGAGATCCGCATGCTGAAGCCGTCGGCGATCGTCGTCAACACGTCGAGGGGCGCCGTCATCGATACCGCGGCGCTCGCGCGCGCCCTGCGCGAAGGGCGGCTGGCCGGCGCGGGCCTGGACGTGTTCGAGAGCGAGCCGCTGGCGGCGGACCATCCGCTGCGCGAGACGCCCAACACGATCTTGACGCCCCACGTCGCCTGGTACAGCGAAGAGGCCCGGCAGGCCCTGAAGCGGTCCGTGGCCGAGGAAGTCGCGCGTGTGTCCCGCGGCGAATGGCCGCGGTCGCTGGTCAACGCGGACGTGCGGCCGCACGCCCGGCTCGGGCGCGGCCGCTAGTTTTTCTCCGCGTTCGAGCCCGCGTGGCCTGCGAACTCCATGTTTGCCGCGGGCGTACGATGGGTAACCGGATACTGAGGTGACTACGCCATGATGAAATTCCTGACAACGGCCCTCGGAGGCCTCACGATCTTGACCGTCACCGGCTTGGCGACAGCGCAGGGCCAGGCGATGCTCGGAATCCGGCAGCCTCAAGCCGCGGTTCCCGTTTCCGTGATCGCCGATCCGGGCCCCGCGAAGGTCGCCGTGCCCGCGCCGCAGCCGGTAAACGCGGCACCCGCCGCGGCACCGGTGGCTGCGCCTCCTGCGGCCGCGCCTGCGCCGGCGGCGCGTCCCGCCGTCACGAGTCCCGCACCCGTGGCGCGGCCGGTTGCGCGTCCCGCCGCCGCTAGTCCCGCGCCAGGTGCGAACCCAATGGGCGCCATAGGCGGTGCCGGCGCAATCACCAATATCCTGCTGAACCTGCCGCAGGTACTGCAAGGCGGGCAAGGAGGCCCAGACGGGCCGGCCGTGAACAACGGCGGCGGTTGGGGGCCACCCGGACAGCGTGGTCGTGACAATCGCAAGCGCCACGGCGGCGATAACAACGGTGGCGACTACGAACGCTAGATCGCGCGAAGGGTTTCAGTCGAGATAGGGTAGCGGCCGCGGGGCGATGAGCCCCGCGGCCGCGGCGTTTCTTTCTATGTTCTTTCGAAGCCCTCGCGGCTTCCGGCGAGCCGGTTTCCCTTGCCGGCGCGTCGGCCCGTTAGAACTTCAGGATCGGCAACTGCTGCGGGTCAGGCCCGTTGCCGGGGCCCATCTGGGGGAACCCAGGCACCTGGGGGCCGTCGTACGGCTGCATGTAGAAGAACTCGGGGTTGCCGCCGTTGCGCGGCATGGGACCGGGCCGCAGCTGATACAGCCGCCCCTGGTAGAAGAACAACACCCTATCGCAATTCTGCTGCGAGCCGGTGCCGGGGAACGGCGCCTGGCTCGGGACGTTGCCGGGCTGGTTGAGCGGCGGGACGGGCACAAACTCGCGCGGGTTGATCGGCGCGCCCTGCGCGGACCGTACGACAAATTGGATCTGTCCTTGCGCGCCACGGTGATGCGGCGTCCAGGGCAGTGCGGTTGCGCCGAGCGCAAGCGCCGCGCCGGCCGCGCCGATTACGATGCCTGTCGCAAGCGTCCGTACCGTTCGTCCGTCCATCCCTAACAGCCTCCGGTGGCGGCTCAAGTGAGCGTATGCTATCACAGCAGGCCAGACCATTCCTGCTCTTCATATCCTGTTTTCCCGCCTATGTTAGAATGAAGGCCGAGGTGGTGCTTGGTGGCACTGGTCTTCACATTTCCCTGCGGACGATGCGGAAAGAAGTACAGCATCTATTATCCGAAGAGGTTCATCTACTCTGTCTACGGAACCGGCACGCCCGCGCAGGGTGAGCGCGAGGACGCCGAAGAGCAGGCGTCCGGCGCCATCGACGCCGCCCGCCGGCACGCCGACGCCTCCGGCAACGTGTGGGTCGATGCGAGTCAGGTGTCCAAGGTCACCTGCACTTGCGGCAAGAACCTCGACCTCAACATCGCCAACCACCCGCGGGTGCCGCAGCGCAAGGCACAGACGGCGGTGCGGCAGACGGGCGTGATTGCGTTCCCGACGGTGCGCAAGGCGGAGCACGGCCCGGCCGCGCCCGCTACGCCGGCTTCCTCGGAGCCTCCCCGGCGACCAGACGCGTGATTTTCACGCCGCGCGGCGTGGCCTCGGCTTCGTATTCGACAGGCTCGCCGGGTTCGAGCCGGCGCCGGCCGGCGCGCCGCACGACCCGCCGGTGGACGAACACGTCCCGCCCCTCTGCGTCGATCACGAAGCCGTAGCCCATCCGGCTGTCGAACCACTTCACGATCCCGCGCTCCACGACGGTGCAGCATTGGGCGGTGCATCCGCGCGCTCCTGCGATTGTGGATGTTCAGTCCGGCCGGCGCCGGCCGTCCGGCGGACTTCCACCGGTGGGGCGAGCCCGCTGAGAACGGCGTCGACCGACGCCGCGACGTCCCGGTGGATGACGAACAAATCGCGGCGCGCCACCTCGACGACGCGGTCGAACGCCGGAGGCTCCGTGCGCTCCAGGACGGTGTGCCGGCTCACGCCCGCGCGCGCCGCTTCTTCCGCGGAGAGCACGACGGGACGGGGATCTCCGACCAGGCAGGCGAGGTCGGGGTTGAGCACGACGTCCTGCAGCCGGCGTCCGTGCGCGGTCGCCACGAGCTGGACGCCCCGGCGCGTCATTGTCCGGACGACCCGGGCGTCCGACTCGAAGCCGATCTCGTCGACGATCAGCGACTCCGCGCCGTGGTTGACGACCGCCTGCAGCACCAGGTGGGCCTGTCGATCTCCCAGCGTCGTCGGACGCGACGGGTCGAACAGCGGGACCTGCAGCCGCCGGGCCCCGCCGATCGCGGGATGGGGCACGCGGCCGTCCCCGCCGATTTCGTTGCTCGTGTCGGCGATCACGACGCGCCGTCCGATCCTGCCCGCGAGCAGCGCCGCCGCGCTCCGGAGTACCGTCGTCTTGCCGACACCGGGCGGACCGATGACCAGCACGTGATGACCCTCCGCGAGCAGGTCCGCGATCGGCTCGGCCGCCGCGTCGACCGAGCGGCCGATGCGAAACGTAAAGCCGACGATCTCGTGATACCGATCCCGTACGCAGGCGATCCGGTGCAGCGTGCGTTCGATGCCGGCGCGATTGTCTTCCCGAAACCGGGTGACACGACCGATCACATACTGGACATCCTCGGTGGTCACTTCGCGCGGTGCGAGCGAGATCGCGGTACTGTCCAGGAACCGCAGCTGCGGCGCGCGCCCGAGATCGACCACGACCTCCTCGAGGTCCGCGGCGTCGCGCGGCGCCACGCCCGCCGTGATCCAGCGCGGGATGAGCGCAAGCAGGGCGTCGACGTCGGCCACGGTGGAACGGCGAGCGGACGGATGGGTTAGGGCGCCGGCGCCACGGGGAGCCGATCGAGACCGCTGAACGTCGCCTGCAGTACGATCGGCGGCGGCGCCGACGGGGCCGTGCCGGCATGGGCCGCGGGCGTATCGGGTGTCTGCGACATTGGTGTCGACGCCGCCCGCGCCAGCGACAGCACCAGGGCGATCTGCCGCGCAGACGGCGTTGCAATGTCGATGACGCCGGTCTCAGTCGCGCCGCGCGGGATGACGTCCGGCCGTCCTCGATCGACGCTGTTGCGCGCCATGCCGTACGCGACCGGGCGGCCGTCCGCGCGTACGAGAATCGCGGCGGGTCTGATAAGGAGATCGACGTCCGCGCCGTTGGTGATCTCGTAGCGCAGCAGGATCCCGCTCCGCGTTCGGAACGTGTGAAACACCGCCGTCACCCCGCCGACCGTCTGCCGAAGATCCAAAACCGGTTCACCGGACGACGCGGTCGCGGGCGTGCTCGGCTGCGTCGGCGTATCCGGGGGCCGCGGGGTGCCGGAGGACGGACTGGATGTGCCGGGCGCGGCCGCCGCGTTCCTCGGCCCCACGGCCGCGGCCGGCGCAGTGGTCGCGTTTCCCGGGCCGCGCATCGCGGCGGGCGGGACCGCGGGCTGCGCCGCATGCGGATGCGTCACTACGAAGACCACGTCGGCCGTGCGCGGTCCGGGGCCGATATCGAGGTTCCAGACCGTGGTCACGTCGCCGAACCACAGCACCATATTGGTGGTGCCGGTGTCGGACAACGGCTGCAGAACGACGTCGAAGACGTCCGGGCCCCGGCGGACCGGCGCCGCGGCCACCATGCGCGGATCGCCGATCGCGACGGTGTCGATCCGCCGATCCGCACGTACGATCATGGCGAAGCCGGGCTGAAGGTGCAGCGACGTGCGGACGGTTGACTGGGTGGCGTAGACGGTGAGCGCCGGCAGCGCCGCGGACGCGACCGGGCCCGGCACGAGACCGGCGAAAGCGGCGGCGCACACCAGCGCCGCCGGCCGGCTCAGCCGCGTTCTCTGAGAAACTGCTCCATGCGCTCGGTGCCCCATTGCGAGATGTTGCGCCCTTCCATCAAGAGCTTGCTCTTGAGCCGCCGGATCTTGTCCTGTTCGATCGGCACCGCAATCGCTGCCAGTGTGCTGCGGTCGACGCCTTTGAAGAAACGAAGCCCGCCGGTGGACGGCTGCCGTGTCCGATGCGACGTAACTTCCTCGTCCACCCAATGTCGGATCACATCCTGCATCAGCCGGCCGTCGAGGATCAGGCGGGCGCGAAACCGGCGATGCAGCTCCTTCGGAACGTGGATGCCCATCTTGGCCTCGCCGTGCGCCCGCATGTCCCCCGCCTGGCGCTCGGCGCGCTCCCGCGCCCGTCCTCGCATGCCGGCCTCCTGTCGAACTGATGTCAGAACATCTATAATTTTAGATGAACCGACATCAATCCGCAAGCTCAACCCGGCCGGCCTGTCAATGCACCCCTTGGCAGCGGCGGTCGCGAAGCGTTCGCGCAATGTCGCGCAGCCGCCGGAGCGTCACGTCGTGCAGTCGGGCGACTTGAACGATGATGATCGCAGGATCCTCACCGTTGTCGGCGAGACATTCCATCATGGAACAGAAGAGCGCCTGCGGCAGCCGCGTGGCGCAGTCCAGGGCTTCTTCGACCGTGAGGGTGCCGGTCCGCTCTGCGCCCTTGACCTGATCCCACAGCTTTTCGAAGAGCATGCCGCATCCTCCGGTAGTGCGGACTCGCGGTTCCGATAGTACGCGCGTCCCGCCGGGACGACAAGCAACGTCGAGGACTCGCCGAGTTGACGGAGAGGACTGCGGCCGGCACGACGTCGCGCAGCAACGCAGTCTCGACCATCGGGATCGCCAACGACGCCGAGAGTTTCGATCACGTTCCCGGTACGCTACTGTCTCTCGCCAAGACAGATCCTTACCCTGGCGTCCCTGCCTCGCGGATCTACTTCAAGTACAATGATGTAGAAGCGCACCTAATGTGCGTGGAGCCCGCTGGTGAAGAAATCGAATCCAACGCGGGCCAAGAAGTCCTGCCCCATGTCGCAGACCGTACAACTGGAACTGTTCCTCGCGGCATTGGCGTTCCTGCCCTGGGTGTTCCTCTACCTACAGTGGCGGCGCAAAGGGTTCCAATGGTGGATGATCCTGGCAGGGCTCGTTGCCATTTACACCACGTATTTTTTCGGGCTTTTCTTAGCGTATTTCATCTCGTGCATGTTTCATCCGTGCGAAATGCTATGAGTCTAGTCTCCCACGCGATGGTCCCATTGGGTTTGTGAACTATACAATTCCCTAAGAGTTTACTTCCGTCATTGTTATATCGAGTTTCACTTGACAACACAGGAGACCTGTTGGTACAAGGAGTTGCGACAGTTTTCAGACGGCCGAGGGTAGACGGTCGTGGCGTCGAGACAGCGCTCGTGACACTCGGACAGAAGATTCGCGCCGCCCGCCTCGAGCGGCGGCTGACCCAGGAACAGCTGGGCAGCCGGGATTTTACGAAGAGTTATGTGTCGGAGCTCGAGCGGGACCACCGCACCCCCCGTCTCACCACACTGAAGATTCTCGCTCGTAGGCTCAAGCGGCCGCTGTCCTACTTCCTCGACGGCGTGACCGAGGGGGTACTAGACAAGCCCGCCAAAATGAGCCCCCAACACTGAAACTAGGACCGCGTGGGGTGGATTTGATTTACGGATTCGAGAGCACGCGAAATACGATCTAGCAATGCACTGCATTGACTTTCCGTGATTTCCTTCAGCGAATGAGCAAAGTCGTTACGAACGAATTTGAAAATTGTCCGTAGCTCGCCGCGCAGAACTTTCAAGAACGCGGAACTCCCTCCGTCTTGTTTGCACACTAGCTCGTAGTATTCTTTTACTAAGTTCTGACCATAGGAAGCAGAGTGCACGATGTCACGCAGCCGCGTCTCTAGAATAACGCTGGCCTCCCTCACAACGGTATCATAGAACGGGATGAGAAGTATTGGCTTGACTCGATTTCTAATCTGCTCGTCAAGGGAATCTATGGGGCGTGCCAAGGATGAAAGCATATCCATTCCAGCGTCGGTCACCGCCAATCCGGCTTCGGCGACTCGCACTTCTTGCGGATATTCATCGTATTCGTCGGGCCGCGGGCCAGGTTGGTTTAGAGGAAATAGTCTCGCGCCCGAGCTGGTGATCATGTCCTTGACCTTTTCATAGTACGCAAAGGCTGCTTGATACGCAGTGAGAACGGACAATCCTGCGACAAGGCCTCGACAGTGAAGCTCTAGCAAATCTTCATCCCACACGGCGACGTGGAAGAAGTCAAGATCGAAAGGCGCTTTGGGGAATTTAGTGCCGTAACGAGCGCACACGAACAGCGTGCATTGGTCAATTTCGTCAATATGGAAAAACCGCCAGTCCGACGGGAACACCCCGAGGGTGCCTAACGCTGTTTCCCAGCCACGGCCAGCTGGATACACTGGCCAGTCCGCGTGGAGGACTTCGAGGCCGAATTCATACTGCATGAAGCCTGGATGACCAAACCAGCCCATGACGCGACCTGCCTCGCCGAGTCTGCGCCAGGTACATACATCTTCAGAGCCCAACAGACCTTTCTTGACCGAAGGCTTGGACATTGACCAGGACACCGGTGAGGTCATAGACGCCTTCGCCATACGCGGGGGATTACAACGCGTGACAAAGAGGTTAAGCTAAGCTAGATACCTAAGACTGGTTGTGTACCCATAGATACATCTTGAGCCGCAATTCGCCGATCCGAGGAGGCATGGCGAGCGAATGCTTCGGGCGGCTTTAGTAAGCTTCATTCCTGCACTGGCATTTGCGTGTGGAATCTACAGCCAATTCCCTTGGTTTCAACGCTCTAGATTGTTATCCTACGACCTTATTATTCCAGTGGCTCTTGCGATATGGGTCACGAGCTGGATCAGCTATTCGGGACTTAGAAAGGCTCGCCGCCGCGAACTTGCTCGAGATGTAATTCGAATCGCTGGCAGGACGCACCATCCTGAGCGTGCCGAGCGCCGTCGTGCTTGTGTCATGGTTTGGCATCCAATCTTTCGGAGGTATGTGATCGATGCTCATTGGCAGATGGAGTACTACGACGACTGTACCTTGCGAATTCGAAGAGATGAAGGTGTAACAGGCACAGCCGCTAGCCAAATGCGGCAAACGTATGCTGATCCTGGCGCCAACTTATGGGCGCTTGCCGATCACCGCGAACAAAGGAAGGTCCCACGAGGTCTCCAATGCATTTTGGGTACCCCCGTCCGTCACCCGAGGAATCTTCGGAAGATTATTGCCGTATTCAATATTGACAGCTTGCATCCAGATGATCCTGATCTGTTCAAGAATAATGTAGAGTTCTTGAACACCATGCGTCTAGCGGCTTCTCTGCTTGGGAAACTGTACAGGTTCAGATAGATCCGAAAGACCCTCGTTGAAGGGTGTCGCGACGGACTCGGCGCTATCAACCGCTGGGCCATGGCTATACTGGCCCCATGCAGATTCACCAGAGCCTGGTGCGCGGCACCCGACGGATCCGC
>DATGFS010000002.1 GCA_035308905.1 bacterium
GGATCCGTCGGGTGCCGCGCACCAGGCTCTGGTGAATCTGCATGGGGCCAGTATAGCCATGGCCCAGCGGTTGATAGCGCCGAGTCCGTCGCGACACCCTTCAACGAGGGTCTTTCGGATCTATCTGAACCTGTACAGGCGGCGAAGTGCCTCAAAATTATCGACACCGAAGCGAACACTGTTGCCTCAAAATGCCGGTCACCGGCGCCCAGGAGGTAACGTGGGTCCCCTCAGCGTCCGCGAATACGCCGCATCCCTTCGTCCTGGCTATCGTCTGGCATCACGCCCTGACAAGAGTCGCCTCTTGGACGAGTTCTGCCGGGTCACTCAACGGGATCGCAAGGTGGCGATCCGGCTGTTGCGGCACCCGCCGAAGCCAGCGCGCCGTCGGGCCGGCCGCCCGCAAGAGTATCGGAACACCTTGCGGCCGGCCTTGGAGATGGTGTGGGAAGCCAGCGATTATCTCTGCTCCAAGCGCTTGGCACCCTTTCTCCCGGAATTCATCGAGACGCTGGAGCGGCACGATGAGGTGACCCTCTCGGCTGACGAGCGCCGGGCCCTCCTGCGGATCAGTCCCGCCACTATCGATCGACTCTTGGGACCCGTCCGCCGGCAGCATCGACGGCACGGCATCGCCACGACCAGCCCCAGCCTCGCCGCGCTGCGGGCCCAAGTGCCGCTGCGCACGTTCGGGGAATGGCGCAATGTGCCGCCCGGCCATCTGCAGGCCGATCTACTGGCGCATTGTGGGGACAGCGGGCACGACTTCTTCCTCACCTCGCTGCTCGCTATCGACGTCGCCACTGGCTGGACCGAGCTGCGGGCCGTGTGGGGCAAGGGCCACAAGCGCGTCGGGAGCGCCGTGCATCTCGTCCGCCAGGCGCTCCCCATGCCCTTGCTCAGTCTCCACACCGACAATGGCAGCGAGTTCCTTAACCATATCCTCATCCCGTGGTGTCGCAACGAGCACATCGCCCATTCGCAAGTTGGTCTCCAAGGAGCGCCACGGCGCCCGCGTGGTCAAGCGATTTGATCGTGCGCAGACGCCCTACCGCCGCGTGCTGGCCAGCGGCGTTCTCACCCCAGAGCGCAGTGCCACGCTCACCGCCCAGTATCAGCGGTTCAATCCCCTCCGGGTGCGCGCGGATCTGCAAACCCGCCTCGACGCCCTCTGGAAACTCGCCGATGGGGGGAGGACCGGCTCATGAGCCTCGTGAGGGACCCACGGCCACGCGTCCGCGTGCCCCGGCCGCGGGCAAGGCGAGGACAAGGGCCTCAAGGACCGACGCTGGGTGACCCCCATTTTGAGGCATCACCCCGTCCTTCGGTGACTAGGAATTATGAGGCAACACGGGCGGCGGAGGATCAACTTTCGCGTCGGAAAGCGTCGCGGCGCCGGAAGTATTCGTCCCGGCGCCGCGGCTGACAAACGTGCCTGTCGTTTTGCTATCGGCCGTGGCCCGCCCCGTCACCGTGGCCGCCGCCGTTCCCGCCCGTGCCCGCATCTAACCCGTGCGCGCTGGCGCCTTCGAGAGTTCCGGTGCCACCGTGCGCGCCGCCGCTCCCGCCGTGCGCTGCCCCGGCGCCGGTCGCGTGGCCCGAGGATGTCGCGTTACCCGGTCCGCCTCCGGCTCCCGACGATTTGTTGCCGCCGTGCGTCGTCGTCGACGCCGCGCCCGCGGTACTCCCGCCGGTCGGATGCGCGCTTCCGCGCGCCGCGCTCGAGACGAGACTGCCCACGGTCATGCCCGCGGCCGTCAACGCCGCCGCGTGCGCGCCACCCCAGTGGGCCACCGCCGAAACGAACGCACCATGGTTCGTGATCGAGAGCGTTCCGGTCAGCGTCGTGGGATTCAGGATCGTCGTGCAACCGGCCTGGCAGGCTGCGAATCCAGGCATTGATGTCACGGTGGTCTGCCCGGTCACCGGGTTGAGCGTGCCGGTGGCGAATGTCTGGCCGGCGACGGTCATCGTCCAGTTGTCGCCCGACCAGGACGTCGACCCCGTGACGCCGCCAAGCGTCATCGTCCCGGGCGGCGTGCCGGGACCGAACCCGATCTCCAAGTTAGATGCGTGCGCGGTCGAGAGCGAGTAAATGCCCCCCACCACCGCGAGCGAAACGACCAGGAGCGCGGCGAGAACCGGCCGGCGCATCGCGCAATCACCTCCTGCATTCTACGATTCTCGAGCGTGAACTTTGGGTGGTAAGTTTCTCCAACCGATGTTGTACCCTACGTGCACTCCGCTTAAGCCTCGGGCCGAACGCCGCGCGGCCGTGGGTGTTCGCCAAGGACCGCCGCCGCCGCGCTCGAAAACGCCCGCATGGAGTTGGCGGTACGAATCGTCGCCGGCGGAGCGCTCAGCGCGGGCATCGCGGCCGCCGCGTACCGGCGCAAGGCGCTCACCCGCTCAGGTGCATGGGCCGCCGCGCTCACGGGCGTCGTGCTCGTCCTCGCCGGCTGGCGGTGGCTCGTTCTCGTCGGCGCGTTCTTTATCACATCTTCCATCCTGACGCGACTCGAAGCACCCGGCTCCCGCGGGCGGCGCTCAAACGATCGCCGAGGCCGCCGGTGGCGGCAGGTCGCCGCGAACAGCGGAATCGCCCTGGTCAGCGCGGTGGTCTATGCCGCCACCGGATGGCCGCGCGGCTTCGGCGTTGCCGCGGGCGCGATCGCCGCCGCGACCGCGGACACCTGGGCCACGGAAATCGGCCGCTGGAGCCGCACGCCGCCGCGGCTCATCACGACGGGCCGAGTGACCGCGCCGGGCGCCTCGGGCGGGGTCACTCCGCTGGGTACGCTCGCGTCCGTCGGAGGAGCGCTGTTCATCGCCGCCGTCGCATTCGCGCTGGATGGGACTCCTGGCGGCGATCGACTCGGAATGGGAGCGCGTCTTGGCGGGACGGGATGGGTCGCGATCGCCGGCATCACCGGCTCACTGTTTGACAGCGTGCTCGGCGCAACGATCGAAGGCCGCGGACGCTGGCTCGACAACGATACGGTGAACGTCGCCGCGACCGCGTGGGGCGCGGCGATCATGCTTTACGCGGCGGGCCTGCCTTGACTCGACGCGATCATTGCTCCAGCCAACGGTACATGTACACGGTCGGCTCGAGGGTTCCCGCCGCGCTCAGCGCATAGCGCGGGATCACACCGGCGCGGGTGTACCCGAGCCCGAGATACAGTTGTTCGGCGGAGTCGCCGACCCGCGTGTCGAGGACCAGAAGACTCCGGCCGGCCCGTCGCGCGGCGTCTTCGAGCGCGAGCATCAACGCGCGACCGATACCCCGGCGCCGGGCTGAACGGCGTACCATGAGCTTCATCACCTCGGCGCGGTGGCCGGCGTTGGGCATCGTGGGGAGATCGAGCTGCACCGAGCCGAGCACCTCGCCTCCCTCGACGGCCGCGAGCAGAATCCGATTGCCCCCGAGGAGCGTCGAGCGGACGCCATCCCAGTACGCGCGCGAGGCTGAGCCGGCAAGGGGCGGCACGAAGCCGACCGACGCGCCGCCGTCGACGGAATCTTGGAGAAGTGTCGCAAACGAAGCGACGTGCTCGGCCAGTTGGTCCGCGGTCAACGTGCGGATCTCGTACACGCGCACACCCCGGCAGGCGATGCCTTTAGAGATCCGGCCGCAGCGGGCCGCCGGAAATTAAGAGGCCGACCCCTCTCGGAATCGGCTCCTGACACGCCCCTGGACTTTCGGCCTGGTCAGCAATGTCTCACGCATTATACCACCGACCGGCGTGCTGTCAAACGCGGCCCCGCCGATGGGCCGGTACCCCGGGGGGCAGGATAAGTTTAACCGGGAAATGCGCGCACGTCGGGCTCGAGCCACGCTTCGCACGCCGCGTCGCTCCAGAGATGGGCCGGCGAGTAATGCTTCAGCGGCAGCGTCTTATCGAGTAGATGCGGCCGGGCGGCGAGCAGATCTTCGAAGCTCGCGGCCTCGGGTGTCTCGGCAATGGCAAGCCCCAGGATCCGGACCCAGACGCGGCTCAGAGTCTCGTGATACCGTCTGCCGACGCCGTTGTGCTCCGCGTACCGCCGGATGCTTTGTCCCACGCGAATGGCGGCGGTCTCCGGGCCGGACTCGAGAATGTAGATCCAGGCCAGTCGAAGGTGGTCGCGGTGGTGGAACGCATCGTTTGGGATCTCGCAGCGTTCGAACGACCGCCGAAATTGCTCGTCGGTCGGCATGATGCGACCGTCCATTCGGACCACCCCCGAGCGCGTTTGGGCCAAAAAAATTAGCGCCGACTCCCTGCGGAGTCGGCACTCAGCATTGCCCCTATGGACTCGCCTGGTCGGCTTTTGCTAAAGTGAGTATACCATAGATCCGCCGAATGTCAATTGGGCGTATGGTGTCCCGGATCGACCTGAGGCAGGGCGCCGGTTGCGGCCGGCGTCGTGAGAATCCAGTCCGCGGCCGCGGCCAGATCCGCCGCGACGTGGTCCGCACCGGAGACATCGGAGGCGCCGGTCTCGCCGGCCACCCGCAGGAGCACCGTACGGCACCCCGCCCGCCGGCCCGCCTCGATGTCCGACGCCGCATCTCCCACCATCACGGAGGCCTCCAGGTCCAGGCCGAGATCGGCCGCCGCCCGCAGCAGCAGACCTGCCCGCGGCTTGCGACAATCGCACGCGGCGCGATAGGCGGCCACGGTCCCGTCGGGATGGTGCGGACAGTAATAGATCGCATCGAGCGGGGCGCCGCGCGAGCGAAGCAGCGATTCAAGCGTCGCGTGAATTTCCCGCAGCCCTTCTTCCGTCACCATTCCGCGCGCCACGACCGATTGGTTGGTGACCACCACGACGGCCCATCCGGCGCCGCGAAGGCGGCGCAGCGACTCCGCCACCCCGGGCAGAACCTCGATCTGCGAAGGGGAGGTCAGATGGTTGACGTCTCGGATGAGCACGCCGTCGCGATCGACGAAGACCGCGCGACGTCCGCTCATGGAGTGGACGGCGCGGGCCCGCCCGCGCCGCGGCGCGCTCCGTCCATCGCCCGAAGGGCGCGGTCCGCCTCGGCCAGACGCTCGAGGGTGCCGCAATCGTAGAACGCCTCGACGCGGAACGTCCGCACCCGCTCCCCGCGGTCGATCATGCGCTGCACGATATCGGTCAGCCACACCTCGCCGTCCCGGCCGCGCGCGCCCGCCGCCGCCGTCTCATCGAGGGCCTCCCGCAACCGGCGGCCTTCCGGGAAGACGAACGTCCCCGCCACCGCGTCGTGACTCGGCGGCTCCGCGGGCTTTTCCCACAGACGCCGCACCCACCCGTCCCGATCCGTCTCGACGATACCGTAACTCCGGCCGTCTTCAACCCGGGCGACGGCGATCGCCGCGAAGTCACCGCGGCATGCCGGCGCGAGGTCGCCGCGCAGGATCGTGTCGCCGAAGGCCACGAGCAGCGGACCGTCGAGGTACTCGCGCGCCGCCCGGACCGCGTCTCCGTTGCCGCCGAGCGAAGACTGGACGACGACGCGAGGTCTCGGCGCGGGGCGGGTGTCCAGGTAGGCGGCAATCTGGTCTCCCAGATGGCCCACCACGACGATGACGTCGCGGATGCCGATCCGCGCGAGCGAATCGAGAATGTGCGCGAGGATCGGGCGGCCGGCGACGTCCAGCAGCGGCTTGGGGCGGGTGAGGGTCAGCGGCTCGAGCCGCCGGCCGCGGCCGGCGGCGAGCACGATCGCTCTCACGTCAATGGCGGAAGTGGCGGATTCCGGTCGTCACCATCGCCATGCCGGCGGCCTCCGCCGTGGCGATGACTTCGGGGTCGCGCTTCGAACCGCCCGGTTGCATGACCGCGGTGATCCCGGCGGCCGCGGCGGCCTCCACGCCGTCGGCGAACGGAAAGAACGCCTCCGAGGTCATGCAGGCGCCGCGGGCCCGGTCGCCCGCCACCCGGCCGGCGATCCGCACCGATTCCACGCGGTTGGGCTGGCCGGCGCCGACGCCCACCACCTGCCGGTCGCGCGCGAAGACGATCGCGTTCGACCGGACGTGCCGGCAGACCGTCCACGCGAACCGCAGGTCCCTCCACTCGGCATCGGTGGGCGCGCGGGACGTGACCGTCCTCAGGTCCGCTTCCACGAGATCAAGGGCGTCGCGATCCTGAACCAGCAGCCCTCCCCGCACGCGCCGCCAGTCGACGCCGCCGGTGGGGCCGGCCGGGCCGAGCGCACCCGTCTCGAGCAGGCGCACGGCCTTCTTCCTAGCGAGCAGCGCCGCCGCGTCCTCGGCAAACCCCGGCGCGATCACGGCTTCGAGAAACGTCTCGTTGATCGCATCCGCCGCGGCGCGATCGACCGGGCGGTTGAGCGCGACGATGCCGCCGAACGCGGAGACCGGGTCGCCGTCCCGCGCGCGAAGGTAGGCGTCGCGCAGCGTTCCGGCAATCGCCACCCCGCACGGGATCCCGTGCTTCACGACGACCGCGGCGGTCTCGCCGAACTCGCGCACCAGCTCGAGGGCCGCGTCGAGGTCGTAGATATTATTGTAGGAAAGCTCCTTGCCGGCGATCTGCCGCGCCCCGGCCACACCCGGCGCTAAGGCGTCTGCGCCGCCGCCCTCGCGGTAAAAGGCTCCGCGCTGGTGCGGGTTCTCGCCGTACCGGAGATCCTGGACTTTCTCGAACGCAAGGCTCAACCGCGCCGGGAACGGCCGATCGGCCTCGGCGGGCGCGGCGCCGGCCGCCTGCCGGCCGGCAGCCGTGGAATCAACGCCGAGCCAGCCCCCGATCGTCCGGTCGTAGACGGCCGTGCGCGCGAAGGCTTCCTGGGCAAGCCGCCGCCGCATCTCCGGCGCCACGGTCCCGGTGCGCCGTATCTCATCCAACGCCGGAGCGTACTGCGCCGGGTCGCTCAGCACGACGACGTCGTGAAAATTCTTGGCGGCCGCACGCAAAAGTGTGACGCCGCCGATGTCGATCTCCTCGATCAACGTCCGTTCGTCGGACCCGCGCGCGAGCGCCGCCTCGAACGGATACAGCGTCACCGCGACGAGATCGATCGGACGGATCCCGTGCCGCGCCAGTTCCGCCGTATGCCGCGCGTCGCCCCGCACCGCGAGCAGCCCGCCGTGGACCGAGGGATGCAGCGTCTTGACGCGCCCGCCCAGGATCTCCGGGAATCCCGTCACGGTATCGAGCGCGGTCACCGGCACCGCGGCCTCGCGAAGCGCAGCCGCGGTGCCGCCGGTCGAGATGATCTCGCAGCCGGTCCCGACGAGCCCCCGCGCCAGGTCGACGACGCCGGTCTTGTCTGCGACGCTGAGCAGCGCGCGCGCGATCGTCACGGCTTCGCACGCAGATGGACGCGCGTCTCGGGCCCCGCCGCCGTGTCCTGAGGCGCCGCGGGCGCGTTCGTGCGGGGCGGCGATCCCGCGGCGGCGGGAAGCACGAGCACGCGGTTGCCTTCGATGCGCAGCCGCCCCTCCGCGAACAGCCGCACCGCGAGCGGAAAGGCCCGCAGTTCCTCGCGGCGCACCCGCGCCGAGAGCGTGGCCGGTGTGTCATCGTCCTCGACCGGAACCGGCGCCTGCACGATGATGGGTCCCGCGTCCGCGTCGCGCGTCACGAAATGGACCGTACACCCGCTGACCCGCGCCCCCGAGGCCAGCACGGTCTCGTGGACGCGGTCGCCGTACATCCCCTTTCCGCCGAACGCCGGCAGCAGCGCCGGATGAATGTTCATCAGGCGGCCGGCAAACGCGTCGACGAATCCCGGGGTGAGAATTCGCAAAAAGCCCGCGAGGCAGACGAGATCTACCCCGGCGCCGTCCAGCGTCGTTCGCAGCGCCGTCTCGAACGCCGCCCGGCTCGGGAAGCTCCGGTGGTCCAGCGTCTCCGCGGGAATCCCGGCCGCGCGCGCCCGCTCGAGCGCGAACGCGCCCGGCACGTTGCTGATCACGACGACGATCTCCGCCGGCATCTCGCCGGCGCGGCAGGCGTCGATGAGGGCCTGCAGTATCGTCCCCGTGCCGGACACGAGCACGCCGACGCGAAGCGGCGACCCCGTCCGGCCCAGGCCCTCCGGCCGCCTCTCAGGCACGTATCTCCACCCCGCGCGTCCCGGACACGATCTCGCCGACCGCCCAGGCGCGCTCGCCCGCGCTCTCCAAGAGCCGCACCGCGGCCGCCGACGAGCCGCGCGGTACGACGAGCAGCAGTCCCAGCCCCATGTTGAACGTCCGAAACATCTCCTCGTCCGCGATCCGGCCGCGGCGCTGGATCACCGTGAACACCGGCGGCACCGGCCAGCGGCTGCGCGTCAACACCGCGTGGCAGCCGTCCGGCAGCACGCGCACGAGATTGCCCGGCAGCCCGCCGCCGGTCACGTGGGCGATGCCGTGAAGCGCCACGCGCCGGCGCAGCCCCAGCACGGACCGCGCGTACGGCCGGTGCGGGCGCAGCAGCGCTTCCTCGACCGTCTCGCCGAGCCCGGGAAGCTTCCGCGCAAGCGCGCGGCGCACCGCGTCCCGCGGACCGCGCGGCAGCAGGACGGCGCGCGCGAGCGTGTAGCCGTTCGTGTGCAGGCCGTCGCTCGCGAGGCCGACGACCGCGTCCCCGGGCCGGATCTCCGCGCCGGTAATGATCTCGCCGCGCTCGACCGCGCCGACGGTACAGCCGACGATGTCCAGTTCGCCGCGGGCGTAGACGCCCGGCATCTCCGCGGTCTCGCCGCCGAGGAGCGTGATCCCTTGGGCCGCGCAGGCCTCCGCGATGCCCTCGATGGCCCCGGAGACGACCGCGGGATCGAGACTGGACGATGCGACGTAGTCGAGCATGAACAGCGGCGCCGCCCCCTGGCACACCACGTCGTTCGCGCCGTGCGCCACGATGTCGGCGCCCGCCCGCGCCGGGCGGCCGGCCCACAGCGCCACGCGCGTCTTGGTGCCGACGCCGTCGATCGAGCTCACGATGACCGGATCGCGGTACCCGGTGAGACGGAACAGACCGCCGAACTCCCCGCCGGTTCCGAGCGTACCCTCGCGGTGCGTCGCCCGGATCCTCGCCCGCACCCCGGCGAGGATCTCTTCCTTGGCCGCGATGTCGACGCCCGTCTCGCGGTAGGTGAGCGAGCGGGACGACGCCGGCATGGCCCGCCTAGACGCCGGGCGTGCCGGCGGCCGCGGTCCGCGACTCCAGCGCGAACCGGCCGGCCACCGCCTCGGTGGGCGTCTCCGTCGGGTACGCGCCGGTCAGGCACGCGAGACACAGGTGCGGCCGCGGCAGGCCGAGCCCTTCGACCAGTCCCTCGACGCTCAGGTAGCCGAGGCTGTCGGCCTCGATCTCCCGCCGGATCTCCTCGACGGACAGCCGCGAGGCGATGAGCTCGCCCCGGTTGCTCGTGTCGATGCCGTAGAAGCAGGCGTGGCGGATCGGCGGCGAGGAGATGCGCACGTGCACCTCGCGCGCCCCAACCTGGCGCAGGAGGCGCACGATCTGCCGGCTGGTCGTGCCCCGCACGATCGAGTCGTCGACCAGCACGATGCGGCGGCCTGCCACGACCTCGCGTACGGCGTTCAGCTTCACCCGCACGCCGAAGTCGCGCATCGACGGATCGGGCTGGATGAACGTCCGCCCGATGTACTTGTTCTTGATCAACCCGACCTCGTGCGGCACGCCCATCGTCTCGGCGAAGCCCATCGCCGACGACGTGCCGGAATCCGGCACCGCGATGACCGCGTCGGCCGACGCCGGATGCTCGCGGGCCAGCACCCGCCCCATCCGCCGGCGCACATGGTGCACGTTCTGGGACTCGAGGACGCTGTCGGGCCGGGCGAAGTAGATGTATTCGAACACGCACGACGCCCGCCGGTCCGGCGCCAGCACCTGGACGGACCGGAGGCCGTCGGGGCCGGCGAGCAGCAGCTCGCCCGGCGCGACGTCCGCGACCTGCTCGGCGCCGACGTGGTCGAAGGCGCAGCTCTCCGAGGCGAAGACGACGTCGTTCCCGAGACGGCCCATCGCCAGCGGCCTGATGCCGTGCGCGTCGCGAAACGCCATCAGCGTGTCGCCGACGAGCGCCACGGCGGTGTACGCGCCGAGAATGCGCTCCATGCAGTAGGCGATCGCCTCTTCGAGCGAGCGCGCGGGCGCGGTCGCGATGAGCTTGGTCATGACCTCCGTGTCGGACGTCGCGTGGAACTGGCAGCCGGCGTCCTCGAGTCCGGCCCGCAGCATCGGCGCGTTGACCAGGTTGCCGTTGTGGGCCAGCGCGAGCGTCCCCCACGGCGTCTCTTCAATGAAGGGCTGCGCGTTCGCGAGATGCGCGCCGCCCATCGTCGAGTACCGCACGTGCCCGATGCCGACGCCGCCGGGAAGCCGGGCCAGGCGCTCGGGCGTGAAGACCTGCGCCACGAGCCCCATGTCCTTGACGAGGTGCGTGTGCGAGCCGTCCCAGGTCGCGATGCCGGCGCTCTCCTGGCCGCGGTGCTGCAGCGCGTACAGGCCGAGGTGCACGTACGGGGCGGCCGCGGCCTGGGTGCGGATCCCGAAGACCCCGCACTCTTCGCGCAGCTTGTCCCACGGTGTCGTCATCATCGGGGCTTCACGACTCCTCCGAGATCGAGTCCCACGCCTGCAGGAGCGTCGTCACGGGCACGTCGAGCCACGGCCGGCCCTCCGGGGCGTCGTCGGCGGCCACGACGAGACGATCGCCGCCCACGGTGCCGACGACCTGCACCGGCACGGCCAGCCGCCGGGCGAGGTTGAGCAGATCGGGCATCCGGCCGGCCCGGACCGACCCGACGACGCGGCCGATCGCTTCGCCAAACAGCGCGGCGTCCGCCCGGCCGGCACCTCGCACCGCGACGCGCGCGCCGAGCCGCGCCGCCGCGGAGCACTCCGCGAGCGCGACCGCGAGACCGCCTTCGGCGCAGTCGTGCGCGGATGCGAGCAGACCTTCCGCCACCGCCTCCCGCACGCACCGGATCGTTCGCGCTACCGCGAGGAGATCGGGCTCCCGCAGCCGGCCGGCGACCCGGCCGTGCACCGCCTCGAGATACTCGGAGCCGTCCAGCGCCGGTATGCCCTCGCCCAGCAGGACGATCACGTCGCCGTCCCCGGTCCACCCCGGCGTCGCGTGCCGGCGCACGTCTTCCATACGCCCGAGCATCGCCACGACCGGCGTCGGGTAGATGCCCTCGCCTGCCTCGTTATAGAAGCTCACGTTGCCGCCCACGACCGGAACCTCGAGCGCCTCGCAGGCCCGCGCGATGCCGTCGACGGCCTGGGTAAACGTCCAGAACACCTCGGGACGCTCCGGGCTCGCGAAGTTGAGGCAGTCCGTGACGGCGGCCGGCGCCGCCCCGGCGCAGGCGAGATTCTGGGCGGCTTCGAGCACGGCGAGCATGCCGCCGAGGTAGGGATCGAGGTAACAGTACCGGCCGTTGCCGTCCACGGCAAGGGCCAGCCCGCGCGGCGGCGCGTCCTTGAGGCGCAGCACCGCGGCGTCGGCGCCGGGGGCGACGACCGTGTTGGTCTGAATCATGTGGTCGTACTGCCGGAAGATCCAGCGCGCGCTCGCGGTGCCCGGCCGGCGCAGGAGGGCGAGCAGCGCGCCGACGGGATCATGCGCCGGCAGCGCGGCGAGGTCCAGGTGCCGTGCCTCCGCCAGATAGGCCGGCGGCACGCCGGCGGGCGCGTACACCGGCGCGTCGGTCAGATGCCGCGGATCGAGGTGGACGATCGTCCGCTCGCCGTCGCGCACGGTCAGCACCGGCTCGGCCACGACGCGGCCGATCACGACCGCGGGCAATTCCCACCGCTGCGCCACCCGGAGCACCTCGTCCTCGCGTCCGGCCTGCACCACCAGCAGCATCCGCTCCTGGGATTCGGAGAGCAGCACTTCCTCGGGGGTCATGCCGTCTTCCCGGCGGGGCACGAGACGCAGGTCCACGTCCATCCCGACCTCGCCGCGCGCGGACATCTCGGACAAGGCACAGGTCAGTCCGGCGGCGCCCATATCTTGCAGGGCGACCACGGCGCCGGTCGCCAGCGCCTCGAGGGTCGCCTCGATCAGCAATTTGCCGGTGAACGGATCCCCCATCTGCACGGCCGAACGGTCCGTCGGGTTGCCGGCGAGCTCGGCCGACGCGAACGCGGCGCCCTGCATCCCGTCCCGGCCCGTCCGCGCGCCGAGGTACACGACCGCGTTGCCGGGCCCCGCCGCGCGCGAGGTGGCGAGCCCATCGGCGGGCGCGAGCCCGAGGCACGCGACGTTGACGAGCGGATTGGCCCGGTAGCACGGCGCGCAGCGGACTTCTCCGCCGACCGTCGGTACGCCGATGCTGTTGCCGTACGCGGCGATCCCGGCCACCACGCCGCGGGCCAGCGGCGCCACCGCCGGCTCGTCGAGCGGGCCGAACCGCAGGGAGTCGAGCAGTGCGACCGGACGCGCGCCCATCGCCAGCACGTCGCGGATGATCCCGCCGACGCCGGTCGCGGCGCCGTGGAACGGCGCGACCGCGCTCGGATGGTTGTGGCTCTCCATCTTGAACACCGCGGCCAGGCCGCCGCCGGCATCGACCGCCCCGGCATTTTCGCCCGGACCGCGGAGCACCCCGCGTCCCTTCGTCGGCAGCCGCCGGAGCGCGGTCCGCGAATGCTTGTAGGCGCAGTGCTCGCTCCACATCACGCCGAACATGCCGAGCTCCGCCGGACTGGGATCGCGGCCGAGCCGCCGGCACACCTCGGCGTACTCGTCGGGACGCAGCGCGCCGAGCGGGCGCTCCGGCGGACGGGCGGGCGACCCGACCCTGTCCGGGGCGGGGCGAACGGCGGCCATCAGGAGCGGGCCTCCCTGGAGGCGCCGGCCTGAGCGGCGGAGCCGGCCGGCCGGGCGGGTGCCACGGCCTCCCGGGCCGGTCGCGCCGCGATCCACCGCGCGAGCGATTCGAAGATGCGCCGGCCGTCCGCGCTCCCGACAATCGCCTCGCTCGCACGCTCCGGGTGCGGCATCAGACCCAGCACCGTGCCGGAGACGCTCGCCACGCCGGCGATGTTGTCCATCGCGCCGTTGGGGTTCGCCACGGGCGTGACGTGCCCGGCCGCGTCGCAGTACCGGAACGCGATCTGCCGCTCCAGGGTGAGCCGGGCCAGCTCCCGGTCGGTGACGTAGTAGCGGCCTTCTCCGTGGGCGATCGGAAGGCACAGCACGTCGCCCTCCTGCATCGCGCAGGTAAACGGCGTGTCGGTCCGCTCTACGCGGATCCGCACCTGCCGGCACCGGAACTCCCCCGCGGCGTTCAGCAGCAGCGCCCCCGGCAAGAGGCGCATCTCGACGAGCGTCTGGAATCCGTTGCAGATGCCGAGGACCGGCCCGCCGGCCGCCGCGTAGCCGCGCAGCGCGCGCATCACCGGCGAGGTCGCCGCGATCGCGCCCGCCCGCAGGTAGTCGCCGTAGGAGAATCCGCCGGGCAGGATCACCGCGTCCAGCCCGTCGAGCGACGTCTCCTGGTGCCACACGTACCGCGCGTCCAGCCCGAGCACGTCGCGAAGCGCGTGATGCGTATCCGCGTCGCAGTTGCTGCCCGGAAAGACGACGATGCCGATTGTCACGCCGGCCTCCTCACTCGACGTCGTACCGGAAATCTTCGATCAGCGGATTCGCCAAGAGGCCTTCGCACATCGCCCGGATGCGCGCCTCCAGATCCGGCGCGTCCGGCATCTCGATCTCGTAGTAGCGGCCCGCGCGCAGCGCCGCGACCCCGGCGTAGCCGAGCGCGTCCAGACCTTTCTTGATCGCCTGGCCTTGCGCGTCGAGCACGCCCGGCTTCAACTGCACCGTCACGCGGACGGTCCGGAGCCGCGCCGCGGTTTCGCCCCCCGGCGCCGCGGGGCGGGACGGCCGCGCGGACGGGGTCGCCGCCGATGCGCCGGCCGTCATCGGCGTTCCTCCAGCGCGCGGCCGGTGATGCGCCGGTAGACGTCGAGGTAGCGGCCGCGCGCCGCGTCGACGACCTCGTCCGGGAGCGCCGGCGCCGGCGGCTGCTTGTTCCAGCCCGTGCTCTCCAGGTAGTCGCGCACGACCTGCTTGTCGTAGCTCTCGGTCGATCCCGAGACCGCGTACGTGCGGGCGTCCCAGAACCGCGACGAATCCGGCGTGACGGCCTCGTCGATCAGCACGATCTCCTCGCCACGGAGGCCGAACTCGAATTTGGTATCGACGAGAATGAAGCCCGCCGCCTCCGCGACGGCCGCGGCTTCGCGGTACAGCGCGATGCTTGCCGCCTCGAGCCGCCCCGCGAGCAAGGGACCGAGCCGGGTCGCCATCTCGGCGCCCGTAATGTTCTCGTCGTGGCCCTGGTCGTTCTTGGTCGCCGGGGTGAAGATCGGCTGGGGCAGCCGGCTGCCCTGCGTGAGGCCCGCCGGCAGCGCGAACCCGCACGCGCGTCCCGTCTCGCGGTACTCCTTCCACGCCGAGCCGGCGAGGTAGCCGCGGACGACGCACTCGAAGTCGATCCGCCGGCAGCGCTCCACCAGCATCGCGCGCCCGGCCAGAATCTCGCGCTGTGAGCGCGCCGCGGGCGGGAACGCCTCCGGATCCATCGTGATGTAGTGGTTGGGGACGACCCCGCGGAGCCGCTCGAACCAGAAGGCCGAGAGACCGGTGAGCACGCGGCCGCGGTCCGGGATTCCGGTCGGCAGCACGCAGTCGAACGCCGACAGACGGTCCGTTGCCACGATCAAGAGGCGCGGCCCCGCCTCGTAGATGTCGCGCACCTTGCCGCGGCCGACGAGGGGGAGATCGAGATTCGTCTCCGTCACTGCCGCCGGCCGGACCCCGCCGCGTGCCGTGCTATCCATGCCGCCTGCCTCCTTCGACTCGATCGAGTGGTGGCGCCGCGGATCCCGCATCCCCCGGCGAGGACAGGCCGGGCGGTCCCGGCTCCAGTCCCGCGCGGACGAAAATCTCGTCGATGTGGCCGAGGGCCGGCGCCGGATCGAAGCAGGCCGCGAGCTCCGCGTCCGAGAGCGCGCCCGAGGCGCGGATGAGATCGCGGAAGTTGCCGCCGCCGTCCCAGGCCTGCATCGCCGCGGTCTGCACGATCTTGTAGGCCGCGTCGCGGCCGAGCCCCTTGCCGAGCAGCGCGAGCAGCACGCGGTGGGAGAAAACGAGCCCGCCCGTACGCTCCATGTTCGCGCGCATGTGGTCGGGGTAGACCCGGAGTCCCTCGATGACCCCCGTGAGCTTGCGCGTCATGTACTCGACGACGGTGGTCGCGTCCGGCACGATCACGCGCTCCACGGACGAGTGCGTGATGTCACGCTCGCCCCAGAGCGCGATGTCCTCGAACGCCGACACCGCGCCGCCCCGGACGACGCGCGCGAGCCCCGCGATCTGTTCGCAGGTCACGGGATTGCGCTTGTGCGGCATCGCCGACGATCCGGTCTGCCCCGAGCGGAACGGCTCCTCGACTTCGCGGATCTCGGTGCGCTGCAGTGTGCGGATCTCCGTCGCGATCTTCTCGATCGTCCCGGCGACGACGGCCAACTGCGCGAGGTACTCGGCGTGGCGGTTCCGCTGCAGCACCTGCGAAGAGATCGGCGCGGCGCGCAGCCCCAGGTGCTCGCAGACGTACGCCTCCACCGACGGCGGGGTGTGCGCGAACGTCCCGACCTCGCCGGACAGCTTGCCGACGGCGATCACCTCGCGCGCCCGGCGGATCCGATCGAGCGCGCGGCCGATGTCCGTGTACCACAGCGCGACCTTGAGCCCGAACGTGATCGGCTCCGCCTGAATGCCGTGGGTCCGGCCGGCCATCACGGTGCGCTTGTGGGTGCGCGCCAGCACGGCGAGCGCCTGATGCAGCCGCGCGAGGGCTCCCGTAATCAGATCGGCGGCGCGGACCATCAGCGCCGAGAGCGCCGTATCGACGACGTCCGAGGACCCGAGCCCGCGGTGCAGGTACCGCGCGTCGTCTCCGACCGTCTCGCCGACCACGCGTAGAAATGCCACCACGTCGTGCCGGGTGATCTTCTCCTCCATCTCGTCGATCCGCGCGACGCTCGGCACGTGGGCCCGGACCCGCAGGCGCGCGGGCACGTCGGCCGGGATCTCCCCGAGCCGCGCCTGCGCCTCCGCGGCGAGCAATTCGATCTCGAGCCACGTCGCGAACTTCGTCTCCGGGCTCCACAGCGCGGCCATCTCGGGCGAGGTGTAGCGCGGAATCACTGAAAGCCCTCCAGGCCGAAGATGACGTCCGATCGCTCGGGCCCCACGCCGATCATCGCGATCGGCACCCCGACGATTTCCTCGATCCGGCGCAGAAACGTACGCGCTTCGACGGGCAGGTCGGTGAGCCGGCGCGCGCCGTGCGTCGGGCAGCGCCAGCCGGGCAGGTCCTCGTACACCGGCTCCGCCTTCGCCATCAACGCGGTGTGGGGCACCGTATGGAGCGTCCGGTCGCCGAGGCGGTACGCGACGCCGAGCCGGACCGTCTCGAACGTGTCGAAGATGTCGAGCTTCATCACGGCGAGGTGCGTGAACCCCGCGACCTCCGCGGCGAACCGCGCCGCCACCCCGTCGAACCAGCCGCACCGCCGGGGCCGGCGCGTCGTCGCGCCGTATTCCTGACCCAGCTCCCGCATCCGGTCGCCGGTCTCGTCGGCGAGCTCGGTCGGCATCGGACCGGCGCCCACCGCGGTCGTGTAGGCCTTGGCGACGCCGAGCACGCGTGTGATCCGCGCCGGCGGAATCCCGGCCCCCGCGCTCGCGCCGCCCGGCAGCGTGGTGGACGAGGTCACAAACGGGTAGAGCCCCCAGTCGAGATCGCGCATCACCCCGAGCTGGCCCTCGAGCAGCACGACGCGGTTCGCGCGCAGCGCTTCCTGCACGAGCGGATGGGTGTTCGTGATGTAGGGCTTGAGGCGCGCGGCCCACCGCGCGCACGCCGCGATCAAGGTACCGGGCTCGATCGCCTCGTGGCCGTAGACGCCGCGCAGCAGCGCGCTCTTCCGCGCGGCGATGAACTGCAGCTGCTCCGCGAGATGCGCCTCCTCGGCGAGATCGCCCAGCCGGATGCCGATCCGCGCGGCCTTGTCGCTGTACACCGGCCAGATCCCCTGCTTGGTCGTCCCGTGCGGCCGGCCGCCTCGCGCCGCCTCCTCGAGCTCGTCCGTGACGATGTGGTGCGGCAGCACGAGGTGCGCCCGCTCGTCGAGCCACAGCCGCCCGACGGTGGCGACCCCCACGCGCTCGACCTCCGCGATCTCGGAGAGCAGCACGTCGGCGTTCACGACGACGCCGGGGCCGATCACGCACTGCGCGGCCGGATGAAAGATGCCGGACGGCAGCAGGTGCAGCCGGAACGTCCCGTGCTGGTTCTGGATCGTGTGGCCGGCGTTGTTGCCGCCGTTGTAGCGGATGACCACCTCGGCGTGGTTGGCGAGGGTATCGACGACCTTGCCCTTGCCCTCGTCGCCCCACTGCGCGCCGACGATCGCGGTCACCGGCATCTCAGCGCTTCTCCGATCGCGCCGCGTCGCCGGCAGGGGGCGCCATCCCGACGCTTCCCGGCACCGCCGCGGCAATCCGCGCGGCCTTCTCCTCGACCTCGCGGGCGAGGCGGTCCTTGTAGGCGTGGTAGCGCTCGCGCAGCCCCGCGTCGGCCGTCGCGAGAATCTGCACGGCCAGCAGTCCGGCGTTGCGGGCTCCGCCGATCGCGACCGTCGCGACGGGCACGCCGGCCGGCATCTGCACGGTCGCGAGCAGCGCGTCGAGCCCGTTCACCGCGGACCCCGCGAGCGGCACGCCGATCACCGGCAGCGCGGTGTACGCGGCCACGGCGCCCGCAAGATGCGCGGCGCCGCCGGCGCCGGCGATGATGACCCCGACGCCCCGGCCCTCGGCCTCGCGCGCGTACGTCGCGGCGCGCTCGGGCGAGCGGTGCGCGGACGCCACCGTCATCTCGAACAGCACGCCGAACTCGGTGAGCACGCGGCCGGCCTCCTGCATCACCGGCAGATCCGAGTCGCTCCCCATCACGATCAACACACGCGGTCCCGTGGCCGCTCTCGTCATGCCTGCGTCACCTCACGGACATCATGCGCGACGTCATGCGGGACGATCTCGTCCGATCCGATGTCCCGGCGAAGCGTCTTGCCCTCGAAGTTGATGAGCGCGGCGGCGCGGTAGGCGCGGTCGCGGGCGTCCTCGAGCGTCTGTCCCATCGCAACGACGTTGAGCACGCGGCCGCCGGACACGACGAGCCGGCCGTCCCGCATCGCGGTGCCCGCGTGGAACACGAGCACGCCGGGCAGCGCCTGCGCGGCCTCGATCCCGTCGATCGGCATGCCGCTCCGCGGCCGTTCGGGGTACCCGGAGGCGCACAGCGTCACGCACAGCGTATAGCCCGGGCGCCAGCGCGGCGCCCATCGGTCGACGCGTCCCGCGAGCGCAGCCTCCGCGGCGTCCCGCAGGCCCGACGCCAGCAGCGGCATCAGCAGCTGCGCCTCCGGATCGCCGAAGCGAGCGTTGAACTCGAGCACGCGCGGCCCCGCCGCCGTGAGCATCAGCCCGGCGAAGAGCACCCCGCGGTACGGCCGCCCCTCCTGGGCCATCGCCCAGATCGCCGGCTCGAGGATCTCGTCGGTGATCCGGCCCAGCATCGCGTCATCGACGGCCGGCTCGGGTTTTGATGACATGGTTGCTGGCGCGCTCTGGCTCGCGCCGCAGGCCCAAGAGTCGGCCGGCGCGTATCCGCCCATGCTGCCGGTGTTGGGACCGCGATCGCCGTCGAGGAGACGCTTGTAATCGCGCGCGGGCAGCAGCGGCACCACGTGGACGCCGTCGCTCAGGCCGAAGACGCTGACCTCGCGCCCCTCCAGCCACTCCTCCACCACGACGCGCGCGCCCGCGTCGCCAAACCGGCGCCCGGTCATCATCTCCTCGACCGCGGCCGCCGCCTCGTCCGCCGACCGGGCCATCACGACGCCCTTGCCCGCGGCGAGTCCGTCCGCCTTGATGACGAGGGGCCGGCCCGCGCGCCGCACGTACTCGAGCGCGGGAACGACATCATCGAACGTGCGCGCTTCAGCGGTAGGGATCTCGTAGCGGCGGCAGAGGGATTTCATGAAGATCTTGCTGGACTCGATCGCCGCCGCGTCGCGCGTCGGGCCGAACGCGCGAAGCCCGCGGACGGCAAAGGCATCGACGAATCCCGCGGCGAGCGGCGCCTCGGGGCCGACGATCGTGAGGGCGATCCCGCGCCGGGTGGCTTCGCCGGCCAGCGTGTCGAAATCGAGCGGCGAACACGGGATGCAGGTCGCGACGGAGGCGATGCCGGGATTGCCGGGAGCACAGAACGGTGTGGTCGTCCGGTCTTCCTGTGCGAGGGCCCACGCGAGCGCGTGCTCCCTGCCACCGGACCCGACGACGAGGACGGACATCGCACCGCTCCACCGCCGCGCATCACGGTGCGGCGAGTTGGAATGTTCGTGTTTTTTGGCCAATGCTGCGAAGAAAACGGCGATTGGGTTCGCTATCAATGTATCACATCCGGAAGAATATGCCAAGTGGGTTCAGAATGTTCGTGTTTTGACCGCGGCGACTACCGGAAGCCCAGGAAACCAGTACTGTACGGGCGAAAGATGAAGCGCAATCCGACCGGAGGGTTCGTGATCAAGCCCGTCATCACGGGAATCGGGGCACTGACCCCGGTCGGCCTCTCGGCGCCAGAGACCTGGGCCGGGCTCCTGGCCGGCCGGAGCGGTGTCGGGCCGGTCACCCGCTTCGACGCGTCTCCCTACCCCGTCCGCATCGCCGCGGAGGTCTCGGGGTTCGACCCCATCGCGGTGATGAGCCGGAAGCAGGCGCGCCGGACCGCGCGGTTCGCGCAGCTCGCCGTCGCCGCCTCGCACGAGGCGCTGCTCGACGCGCGGCTCGACGTGATCCCCGAGAACCGCGATCGGATCGGCGTCGCGATCGCGACCGCCCTCGGCGGCATCGACATGATCGACGCGGAGGCGGCCCATCTCTACGGCGGGCGGCCGGATCGCGTCAGGCCGTTGCTGCTGCCGATGCTCATCGGCAACATGGCTGCGTCCGCCGTCACGATTCGCTTCGGCACGCGCGGCCCGTCGACCACCTCGGTCGGCGCGTGCGCGGCCGGCACAATCGCGCTGATGGAAGCCCGCCGCTGGATCATGGACGGCGACGCGGACTGCGTCCTCGCCGGCGGCACCGAAGCGGCGATCACGCCGACGGTGTGGGCGGCGCTGTGCTCGGTCGGCGCGCTCAGCCGCCGCAACGACGCGCCGCAGCAGGCCAGCCGGCCGTTCGACCGCGACCGGGACGGCTTCGTCTTCGGCGAAGGCGCCGTCGTGTTCGTCGTGGAGCGCGAGGACATCGCGCGCGCGCGCGAAGCCCGCATCTACGCGGAACTGGCCGGCGCCGCGCTGACGAGCGACGCGCATCACGAGACCGCGCCGCATCCGGACGGGACGATGGCCGCCGCCGCGATCCGCCTCTGCCTGCGGGACGCGGGCGCGCGGCCGGGCGACGTGGATCTCGTTGTGGCCCACGGCACCGGAACCCCGCTCAACGACGTCGCCGAGACGCTGGCGATCAAGTCTGCGCTCGGCGCCCGCGCCCGGGCCATCCCGGTCACCGCGCCGAAGAGCATGGTCGGACACCTCATCGGCGCGGCCGGCGCGCTCGCGGCGATGACCGGCGTGCTCGCGATCCGCGACGGCATGGTGCCGCCCACGATCAACCTCGAACACCCGGATCCCGCGTGCGACCTCGACTACGTGCCCCTCACCGCGCGCCGTGCGCCGGTGCGGCTCGCCGTCGCGAACGCCTTCGGCTTCGGCGGGCAGAACTGTGTGGTGGCGGTGCGGGCGCCCGCGCCTCGGTAGGATCGCGGCGCGCAGGCGTACAAACCCAATCGGGCGGGGGATCGGCAGCCCACCGGCGCGTGCGGATTGGGGGAGACGGCGGTGTTCAGGGGCCTCGTTGAAGGAAAGGTCGCGCTCGTCACCGGCGCCGGACGCGGGATCGGGCGCGCCACGGCGCTGCTCTTCGCGGACGCCGGCGCCGACGTCGTCGTGCACTTCAACCGCAGCCGCGAGGCGGCGGAGGCGGTCGCGGCCGCGGTCGAGTCCCGGGGACGGCGCGCCGCGGCGATCGCCGCCGACCTCGAGAAGCCCGAGGACATCACCCGCCTCTTCGACGAGACCGCGGAGCGCTTTGGGGTCCTCGACGCGTTCGTCGCCAACCACGCGGCGACCGCGTTCAAATCCACGCTCGACGCGAAGCCGCACCATCTCCAGCGCACCTTCGACCTGATCGTCCGGTCGCTCGCGCTGTGCGCGCAGCGCGCGGTGCCGCTGATGGCGGGGCGCGCGGGCGCGATCGTCACCATCGGCGGGCAGGGGACGGTCGAGGCCCTGCCCAACTATGCGATCCTGGCCTCGGCGAAGAGCGCGATGGAGACCTGGACGCGGTACCTCGCCTACGAACTCGCCGGCCGCGGGATCACCGCCAACTGCGTGAGCCCCGGGGTGATCGCGACCGATTCGGCGCGGTTCTACGGCGGCGACCGCTACGCCGAGTTCGACCGGCTGGTCTCCGAGTTCACGCCGGCCGGCCGGATGGGCGCGCCGGAGGACGTCGCGGCCGCGGTCGTGTTCCTGTGCAGCCCCGCGGCGCGGTTCATCACCGGACAGACCATCGTGGTCGACGGCGGCCTCGGACTGGTCGCGGCGCCGTTCGAACAGTTCCGCCGCGGAGGAGCACAGACATGAGCAAAGTTCTCACCAGCGACGAAGTCGTCGCGCGCATTCCCGACGGGGCCCGCGTCGCGATCGGGGGCTCGTCCCTGTCGCGCAAGCCGATGGCGCTCGTGCGCGCGCTCGCGCGCAGCGACCGCAAGGACCTGCGCCTGATCGTGAACGTCGGCGGGCCGGAAGTGGACCTGCTCATCGGCACCGGCAAGGTCACGGAGGTGATCTACGCCTTCGTCGGCTTCGAGGTGATGGGGCTCGCCCCGCACTTCCGCCGCGCGCGCCAGGACGGCTCGGTCCGGTTCCAGGAGTGGTCGGAGTTCACGATCATGGCCGGCCTCGACGCGACGATCAAGCGCGTGCCGTTCCTGCCGACGCGCTCGGCGCTTGGGACCGACCTCCTCAAAGTGAACCACGCCTTCAAGCTGTTCCAGGATCCGTTCAACGGCGAGACCCTCGTCGCCGTGCCGGCGCTGCGTCCCGACGTCGCCCTGCTCCACGTCAACCTCGCCGACCCGCAGGGCAACGGGGTCGTCCTCGGCGACGGCCACATGGACGCGCTGTGCGCGAAGGCCGCCTCACAGACGTTTCTGTCCGCGGAGCAGATCCTGCTCCCGGAGCGGCTGCAGACCTACGGCCGGGACGTGCACATCTTCCGCACCGTCGTGACCGGCGTGGTGGAGTCGCGGTGGGGCGCCCACTTCACGGGCTGCGCGCCGGACTATCGCGCGGACCTCAACCACGTGCGCGAGTACCTCGCCGCGGCGCGGGACCGGTCGTCGTGGCACGAGTACCTCGAGAAGTACGTGTTCGTCGACGACCGTGAGTACGCGAAGCGGCTCGGCGGCGAGCACATGCTCGGCGAGCGCCTGCGCGTGTAGGAGGCCGACGATGTCGCAGCATACGATCGACGAACTGATCATCACGTGCATGGCGCGGGAGCTGCGGGGCGAAGTCCTCGTGAGCTCGGTGACGGCGTTTGGCGCGCTGGCCGCGCATCTGGCGCGCAGCACCCACGCGCCGGAGCTCGCGGTGCTCTCCACGCCGGAGTCCGGCATGGACGTCGCGGCGCTCCCCACGCTGACGCTCGGACAGTTCCTAACCGACAACCAGCGCGCGATTCCGCTCACGATGGAGGAGATCTTCGACAACATCTTCTCCGACCGGTTCCGGATCTGGATCAATCCGGCGCAGATCGACGAGCAGGGCAGCGTCAACATCTCCGCGATCGGGCCCTGGGAGAAGCCGAAGGTCGCGCTGGTCGGGTCCCGCGGGATTCCGGAGGACACGAGCCACCTGTCGCAGGGCCTCTACTACCTCACCCAGCACACGCCGCGGAGCGTCGTCGCCAAGGTCGACTTCGTCAGCGGCGCCGGCTGGACCGAGGAGCGGCGCAAATACCTTGGCGCCCACGGCGCGCCGACGTGCCTCGTCACCGACCTCGGGGTGTTCGGCTGGGATCCTGAGAGCGGTCGCATGGTCGTGCAATCGCTCCATCACGGGGTGACCCCCGAGCGCGTCCGCGAGCAGACGGGGTTCCCGATCCAGATACCCGCCGGCGTGCGCACGACCGAGCCGCCGTCGGAAGAGGAAGTCCGCATCATCCGCGCCGGCGACCCGCTCGAGGTGCGCAAGCTCGAGGCCCTCGCCGGCCCCGACGCGGCGGAGAAGTTCGCGGCGATCTACGAGCGGGAGCGTCAGACCCTGCACGCGGCGTGGCCCCGGCGGCGCCATTAGCGTAGTGCCGGAACAGCACAGGACCCTGAGCGGCCGCCGCGCGGCGGTCACAGGCGGGGGCCGCGGCATCGGCCGCGCGACCGCGCTGCGGCTCGCCCAGCTCGGCGCCGACGTCGCCGTGATCGCGCGCACCCAGAGCCAGCTCGAGACCGTCGCCCGCGAACTCGAACAGCACGGTGTGCGCGGCTTGGCCGTCCCGGCCGATCTCACCACCTCGGCCGCGTGCCGACAGGCGATCGAGACCGTCGAGCGCGCGCTGGGCGGCGTGGAGATTCTCGTCAACAACGCCGGGTGGACGCTCACGTCGCCGTTTCTGGAGGAGACCGAGGCGTACTGGCGGCGGGTCGTGGACAGCAACCTCTGGAGCACGATCTTCTGCTCGCGCGCCGCGCTCGAGTGGATGGCCGGGCACGGCGGCGGCGCCATCGTGAACGTGGCGAGCGACGCGGGTCGCGTGGGGACCGCGGGCGAGACGGTGTACGCGGCGGCGAAGGGCGGCGTGATCGCGTTCACCCGCTCGCTCGCGCGCGAGGCCGCCTCGCGCGGGGTCCGTGTGAACTGTGTGTCGCCGGGCCCGACCGAGACCGAGGTCCTCGCGGAGAACCGCGGCGATCCGGCGCAGGCGGGGCGGATCGAGCGGATGATCCGCCTGATTCCAATGCGGCGGGTCGCCCAGCCCGACGAGATCGCCGAGGCGGTGGCCTTCTTCTGTACCGACGCCTCCCGCTACATCACGGGGCAGGTGCTGAGCGTCTCCGGCGGCCTGACAATGGTATGACCGCCGCGGATACGGGGCCGGCCGGCGGGTCCGCCGAGACGCTGCGCATCGCCGTCGATTGCATGGGCGGCGATCGCGCGCCGGCGGAGACCGTGGCCGGCGCGCTGCTCGCGGCGCGGGGGCTCGGCCTGCACGTGCTGCTGGTGGGCGTGCCCGAGGCGGTCCGGCCGCTGCTCCCACCGGGCACGGCGGACGCGCCCGACGGTCCCGGCACGGTCGAGATCGTGCCGAGCGGCCCGGCGGTGCCGGAAGGCGCCCCGCCCCTCGCCTCGCTCCGCTCGCTGCCGAACGCCTCGATGACGATCACGATGCGGCAGGTCCGCGAAGGACGCGCCGACGCCGCGGTCAGCGCCGCGAGCACCGGGCCGACGCTGCTGGCCGCGGTGCGCGAGCTGGGGATGCTCGAGGGCGTGCGGCGGGCGTGCGTCGGCCGCTCGATCGTCGGCCTGCACCCCGAGACCTTCCTGATCGACCTCGGCCCGACGCTGGACTGCGAAGCCCAGCATCTCGTGGAGTTCGCCGTGATCGGCACGACGTACATGCGGGTCTTCGAGCGGATTCCGAACCCGACGGTCGCGCTGCTCAGCAACGGCCGCGAGCCGGGCAAAGGCAACCGCGTGGTCAAGGAGGCGGCGCGCCTCCTGGCGCGGAGCGGACTGAACTTCGCCGGCCTGGTCGAGGGCCACCAGTTCGTGGCCGGCAAGGCGAACGTCGTCGTCTGCGACGGCTTCATCGGCAACGCGGTGCTGAAGAGCATCGAAGGACTGGGGCGCGAGATCGCGGCGTGGCTGGGGCGCGAACTGGCCGCCGACCTCCCGGCGCAGCGCCTCGAGGCCCTGACGAACCGGCTCATCGAGCTGACGAACCCGATCGACCTGCACGGCAGCCTGCCGCTGCTCGGCGTGCGCGGCAACGTGGTCATGGCCCACGGCGCCTCCGACCGCCACGCGATCCAGGCGGCCGTCGGGCAGGCGGTACAGGCGGTGCGCGTGCGGTTCGTGGAGACGCTCAGGACCGCGCTCGCGGAGACCAGGGCCCGACTGATCGGTGCGACGCCGGCGTAATCTATCAAGCATGGACCGCAAAGTAGCGCAACGGTGAGCTCCGCATCGTATCATAGGTATAGATGGGTGACCTTTCCTCCTCGGAGGACAGATGCTAACTCAATTAACAATCCGTAACTTCAAGCGCTTCCGGGATGCAGAAATTGAACTTGGCAACCCGGTGGTCTTTATAGGACCGAATGATTCCGGGAAGACGACGGCATTGCAAGCGTTGGCCCTATGGTACATCGGGCTACAAGTATGGACTGAGAAACGCGCAGGACGAGAAACGCCCGAAAAGCGCCCCGGTGTAACCATTAACCGAAGGGACCTCGTATCGGTGCCAGTTCCCGACGCCAACCTACTCTGGCGCGATCTGCACGTCCGAGATGTACGCACCGTCGACGGGAAACCCCATACCGACAACATAAGAATGGACATTATCGTAAAGGGGATTACGCTCGGTAAACCATGGGAGTGTGGTTTCGAGTTTGACTACGCTAACCCAGAATCTTTTTATTGCAGACCGCTGCGGCTCTCTGAAACGAAGAATCCAGAACGGATGGCCGTACCCGAGGAAGCGTCGAGTGTTCGAGTAAGCTTTCTTCCGCCAATGTCTGGATTGGCTGCAAACGAAACACGGCTCGATCCGGGCGCAGTCAACGTGAGGCTGGGAGAGGGAAGAACGGCCGAGGTCCTCAGAAACCTATGCTATCAAGTCTATACGAACAACGGACCTGAGGGCTGGACGCGTCTGAGTGAGCGTATAAGAGAGCTATTCGGAGTGAGGCTCGATGCGCCGGAGTATGTGAAAGAACGGGGCGAGGTTACGATGACCTACCGTAGCCCGACCGGCGTGCGTCTGGATCTGTCGTCGTCGGGGCGAGGGCTTCAACAGACCCTGCTACTACTCTCGTACATGTTCGTTAACCCCAAGTCGGCGCTGCTACTGGATGAACCAGATGCTCATCTAGAGATCTTGCGCCAGCGTCAAATCTACCAACTACTAACAGACACAGCAAAAGAACAGGATAGTCAAATAATCGCCGCCAGCCACTCCGAGGTCGTCCTCAACGAAGCGGCCGACAGAGACGTGGTTATCGCGTTTGTCGGTAGACCACATCGGATTGATGATCGCGGCAGTCAGGTACTCAAATCGTTGCGAGAAATAGGCTTCGAACAGTACTACGAGGCTGAGCAGACTGGGGTCGTGCTCTATCTTGAAGGAGCAACAGACCTCGCGATACTTCGGGGCTTCGCGGAGACCCTAACTCATCCCGTCACAGAGACTTTGAAGCGACCCTTTGTTCATTACGTTCAAAATCATGTAGCGGCCGCGCGAGGCCACTTTTACGGATTGAAAGAGGCTAAACGCGACTTAGTAGGTGTTGGCATTTATGATCGAACCGACATTGCTCTTCAGGTTGAACAAGCGCTTAGAGAGCGCATGTGGCGCAAACGCGAGATCGAGAACTATCTGTGCCAACCAGAAACTCTGATGGCCCACGCCGAAGCGTCAGCCATTGAGACGTCTGCCGGGTCGCTCTTTGCGGCGCCTGAGGTTGAAAGACGGCGAGATGCTATGGATCGATGCATTAGAGACTTGGTCCCGCCGATCGCACTTCGAGACCGCTCGGATCCGTGGTGGTCAGAAACCAAAGCTAGTGATGAATTCTTGGATCGGCTTTTCGAAAGGTTCTATGCGGAGCTTGGCCTGCCAAACATTATGCGCAAGACTGACTACCACATACTTGCACGACTGGTACCCCGAGAATTGATCGATCCAGAAGTGGTCGAGGTGCTTAACCTGATTTATGAGGTCTCTAGAGAGGCTCATCCTCTTCAGGCAGATGGCGAAGTATAAAGAGATGCGGACCCCGCCAAGATAGAGACGGGGTCCGCACCGGATCCTAGATCTATTGTTCTCCGCTACATCGGCGGGGTCGGCGGCATCGCCGGCGTGGCCGACTCTTCCTCCGGCTTCTCCACCACCACCACCTCGGTCGTGAGCACCATCGACGCGACGCTCGCCGCGTTCTGAAGCGCCGACCGCGTCACCTTGCACGGATCCACGATGCCGGCCTTGAACATGTCGGTGTACTGGCCGGTCAGCACATTGAAGCCGAAGCCCGCCTTCTGGCCCTTGACCTTCTCGACGACGATCGAGCCCTCGTAGCCGCCGTTGCGCGCCAGCTGCCGCAGGGGTTCTTCGATCGCGCGGCGTACGATGTCGACGCCGATCGACTCGTCGCCGTCCCGCTCGAGCTTCTCCAGCGCCCCGATCGCGCCGAGCAGCGCGGTACCGCCGCCGGGCACGATGCCCTCCTCGACCGCCGCGCGCGCCGTGGACAGCGCGTCCTCGACGCGGTGCTTCTTCTCCTTGAGCTCGGTCTCGCTCGCCGCGCCGACCTTGATTACCCCGACGCCGCCGACCATCTTGCCGAGCCGCTCCTGCAGCTTCTCCCGGTCGTAGTCGCTCTCGGTCTCCTCGATCTGACGACGCAGTTCGCCGATGCGCTTCTGGATGTCGGCCTGCTTGCCGGCGCCGCCGACGATGATGGTCTCTTCCTTGCCGATCTTGATCTGGCGCGCCCGGCCGAGCTGCCCGATCTCGACCGACTCGAGCTTCAAGCCCAGCTCGTCCGTGATGACCTGGCCGCCGGTCAGGATCGCGATGTCCTGCAACATCGCCTTGCGCCGGTCGCCGAACGCGGGCGCCTTGACCGCGACGGCCTGCAGCGTGCCGCGGAGCTTGTTGACGACGAGCGTGGCGAGGGCCTCGCCGTCCACGTCTTCCGCGAGGACGACGAGCGGTCGGTTGACCTGTACGATCCGCTCGAGCACCGGCAGGAGATCCTTGACCGCGCTGATCTTCTTGTCGGTGATGAGGATGTAGGGGTCCTCGAGCACGGCTTCCATCTTCTCCGCGTCGGTGACCATGTACGGCGAGATGTAGCCCTTGTCGAACTGCATGCCTTCCACGGTCTCCACGGTCGTCTCGATGCCCTTCGACTCCTCGACCGTGATGACGCCGTCCTTGCCGACCTTCTCCATCGCGTCGGCGATCAGCTGGCCGATCGTCTCGTCGTGCGCGGAGATGCTCGCGACCTGGGCGATCGCCGCCTTCGTCTCCACCGGCTTGGCGATCCGCTTCAGCTCCTCGATCGCCGTGTCCACGGCCCGGTCGATGCCGCGCTTGAGCGCCATCGGGTTCGAGCCGGCGGCGACGTTCCTGAGGCCTTCGCGCACGATCGCCTGGGCCAGCACGGTCGCCGTCGTCGTCCCGTCGCCGGCGACGTCGTTCGTCTTCGTGGCGACCTCGCGTACAAGCTGCGCGCCGGCGTTCTCGAAGGGATCGCTGAGCTCGATCTCCTTCGCCACCGTCACGCCGTCATGCGTGATCGTCGGCGAGCCGTACTTCTTTTCAAGCACCACGTTGCGGCCCTTCGGGCCGAGCGTGATCTTGACGATGTCGGCGAGCCGGTTCACGCCGCGCTCCAGCGCCCGCCGCGCCTCTTCGTTGTAGAGCAGCATCTTCGATGGCATAGGCTCCCCCTTGGCGCGCGGCTACGCGCGGGCCTTCGCTTTCTCCTTGGTCACGACCGCCAGCACGTCACTCTCGCGCAGGATCAAGTACTCCTCGTCGTCCATCTTGAACTCGGTGCCGGAGTACTTCTGGAAGACGACGCGGTCGCCGACTTTGACCTCCATCGGGACGCGGTCGCCCTTCTCGTTGCGGCTGCCGGGTCCGACGGCCACGACCCCGGCCTCCTGCGGCTTTTCCTTGGCGGTGTCGGGCAGCACGATCCCGCTCTTGGTGCGCTCGAGCTCCTCGACAACTTTGACGACAATGCGATCCCCAAGCGGCTTGAGATTCATGTGGTTCTCTCCCTCCCTGGAGGTTTTCGATGGCCTTAGCACTCGGTTCGGATGAGTGCTAACCACTCAAAATATAGGCAAAGGACGCTCACTCCGGCAATACTGAATCGGCCGGAAAAGTGGCATTACGGGCTTCAATTCTCTCAGGATCGTCGAATATCGACGTTTTGCTCTATTTTTCAGGTTTAGGCGGCGATGCGATGTCCAAGCGATGTCGCGCGGCGGCGGAGAGAATACGCCGGAGCGTCTCGGCGGAAGGCGGCCCCGCCGGAAGCTCGGGCGGCACCGTCATCGCGACCCCATCGCCCGCCTCTTCCACGAAGCTTTCGAAGTCGCCGGGCGGCGCCACAACCACCAGGAGGCGGCCCACTCCGGTTCCCTCGGTGCGAAACGTGTGGAGACTGCCCTTCGGAACGTTGACGAACGTGCCGGGCGGCGCGGGGAGCGTGCGGCCGTCCACCTGAAAGCTGAACCGTCCTTCGAGGACGTAGAAGCCTTCGTCCTGGCGCAGGTGCCGGTGGGGCGGCGGTCCGCCGTATCCCGCCCGCGTCACGTTCTCGAAGAGTGAGTACGCCGGACCGCGGACTTTGAACGTGATCAGTTCGGCGCCCGCCAGCAGAAACGGTCCGCGGCCGCCGCCGGGTCCGGTTCCCGCATGGTCTCCCATTTCGTTCCTCCGAGTCGGCGATCACGCGGCGCGCCCGAGCCGCGCCGCCGCGTTCGTGAGGATCACGCTCCGGCCTGCGTCTCCGGCAGCGGCGCCGTGATGTCGAGATCGGCGTAGGCGCCGAGACGCAGGCTCGAGCGCTCACCCCGGCTCAGCCGGTACGCCCCGGCCACGGCGATCATCGCGGCGTTGTCCGTGCAGAGCGCGAGCGGCGGAATCCGCAGCGGCACCCCCAGATCGCCGGCCGCCTCCGTCATGCGGCTGCGCAGCAGCACGTTGGCCGCGACGCCGCCGGCGACGATGATCGTCCGCGCCCCCCGCCGGCGGGCGGCGCGCATCGTCTTGTCCACCAGCACGCGCGTCACGACGTCTTGGAACGCCGCGGCGATGCCGGCCGTCGACCCGCGCCGCCGCTCGACCCCGTCTGGCGCGGGGCGAGCGGCGGCCCGCAGCACCGCCGTCTTGAGCCCGCTGAACGAAAAATCGAGGGTCGTCTCGTCGGGAAACGGCAGCGGCAGGGTCACCCCGTCCTCGCGGCCGCCTCCGGCGGCGTCCTGGATCGCGGGCCCGCCGGGGTAGCCGAGTCCAAGCGCGCGGGCCGCTTTGTCGAAGGCCTCGCCGGCCGCGTCGTCGCGCGTGCGGCCGAGCATCTCGTAGACGCCGTGATCGCGCATGAGGAGCAGATCGGTGTGCGCGCCGGACACGATGAGGACCACGGCCGGCAGCGCGAGATCCGGGTGCTCGAGAAAATTCGCGTAGATGTGGCCCTCGACGTGGTTCACGCCGATGAGCGGACGGCCGAGCGCCAGCGCGAAGCTTTTCGCCGCGGCCACCCCCACGGTCAGCGCCCCCACCAGCCCGGGACCGCAGGTCACCGCGATGGCGTCCACGGCCTCGAACTCAGTCCCGGCGCGGTCGAGCGCCTCGTCGATCACCGGGCCGAGCCGCTCGAGATGCCGCCGCGACGCCAGTTCCGGCACGACGCCGCCGTACCGCGCGTGCAGGTCGACCTGAGAGGCCACCACGTTCGATCGGAGGGCGCCGGCCGCACCGCCCCCCGACTGCGCGGGGCCGCTGGGCCGCGCAGACGGGGACCACTCCAGCACCGCCGCGGCGGTTTCATCACACGAGGTCTCGATGCCGAGGATGCGCACGATCGACGGCGCGCGATCACGCGCCGGATGCACTACCGCTTTCGCTTCCTTCGAGGGTGGTGCGATTCCGCTCGTAGCGCTCCTGAAACGCCGGCTCGTAGACGTTGCCGGTCCACATGACGATCGCGTCCTCGCGGTTGTCGCTGTAGTAGCCCTTGCGGACGCCGATGTCTTTGAACCCGTACTTCCGGTACAGCGCCTGGGCGCCGCCGTTGGTCCGGCGCACCTCGAGCGTGATCCACCGCGCTCCGCGCCGCATCGACTCGGCGATCAAGGCGACCAGCAGGCGCTCGCCGATCCGGCGCCGCCGGCACTCCGGCGCCACCGCAATCGTCGTCACGTGCGCCTCGTCGAGGATGATCCACATCCCCGTGTAGCCGACGACCGCGTCTGTTTCGCGGGCCACGAGGTAGCACGCGAGACGGTTGTCCCGCAGCTCGCGGAGATAGGCGTCGCGCGGCCACGGCGACGGAAACGACGCCTGCTCGATCTCGAGGACGCGCGGAATATCTTCCTCGCGCATCGGCCCGATGGAAATTCGTTCGTTCGCGATCACCATGGTCACCCCTCGGTTCCCGGCGGTGTTGAGGTTTCCTGCCACGCACGCACCGCCGGACGCCGGCCGTACACCGGCAGCAGCCCCGCCGCGTCGTCGCGGGCGCCGCGCGCGAGACGCGGCCACGCGAGCCGCCCCGCCGCCTCGGCGCTCGGATAGGCGTCCGGCCGTTCGACCACCTGCCGGATCCCCGCGCCGGCGAGCGCCGAGAGCAGCGCTCCGCCGTGCCGCACGAGGCCGTCACCCGCGAGCACGAGCGGCCGGTGCGCGGCGCGCTGCGCTTCGAGTGCGGGCCGCATCTCCGCGATCACGGCGTCGGGCGCGGCGACCACGGCGGGCACCAGGCAGACCGGCTCGGCCCCCTCCCCCACGCGGTAGAGCGCCGCGGCCACCTCGCCGCGATACGCGTCCAGGACCGGCAGCACGATGCCCGCCCCGGCGGCGGAGACGGCGAGCGTCTCGAGCGTATCGATTCCGAGCACCGGCACGCGCCGCGCGCGGGCCCACGCCGCCGCCGTGGCGATCCCGATCCGCAGGCCGGTGAAACCGCCGGGCCCGCGCCCGACCGCCACGGCCTCCACCCCATCGGGGCGGACACCCGAGTCGCCGAGCATCCCGTCGATCGCCGCGGCGAGCCATTCGAGGTGGCGCATCGGCGCGCGGACCGTGCGCGAGGCGAGCACGCCGCTCTGGTCGAGGAGCGCGACGCCGGCGACCGCCGTCGCGGTCTCTATCGCGAGGACGCGCACGGCCGGAGCTCGTCCAGGATGCGGCGTGACCGCTCGCCGGCGGCGCCGATCCGCAGCGTTCGCGCGTTCTCGTCCGCCCCGAACGCGAACTCGACGGACACGTGATCGGCGGGCAGTGCCGGGGCGGCGGCCCACTCGATCGCCGTGACCCCGTCACCTTCCATTATTTCCTCGAGTCCGAGGGCGTCCAGGTCGGATGGGCCGATGCGGTACAGGTCGACGTGATAAAGGGGCAGCGGGCCGGGATAGTGGTGGACCAGGATGAAGGTCGGGCTCCGTACGTACCCGCCCGTGCCGAGGCCGCGGGCGAGGCCCTGCACGAAGCAGGTCTTGCCGGCGCCGAGCGGCCCCGTGAGCGCGACGACGGCGCCGCGCGCATCGCGCGCGCGAAGCACCCGGCCGAGCGTCTCGCCGAGCGCGCGGGTCTCCTCCGGGCTGCCCGTGTGGACTACGAGGGAGCCGGCGCCCGTCTCGCCCCCTTCGGGGACGAGGCGGCGGGATGCACCGCCGTCGCCGGACACGGGATGACCCGGCCGGGCGCGCTTAGCCGACGCCCTTCGCGCCGTCGCCCCCGCCCAGCCGCTTCACGAACGGCGTGATGAGGTCGATCGGGATCGGAAAGACTATCGTCGAGTTCTGCTCGGAAGCGACTTCCGCGAGGGCCTGCAGATACCGCAGCTGGAGGGCCACCGGCTGCTCGGCAATCCGGGCCGCGGCCTGCACCAGCTTTTCCGCCGCCTGATACTCGCCCTCGGCGTTGATGATCTTGGCGCGCCGTTCGCGCTCGACCTCGGCCTGCCTCGCCATCGAGCGCTTCATGCTCTCGGGCAGGACGACGTCGCGGACCTCAACGAGGGTCACCTTGATGCCCCACGGCTCGGTGGTTTCGTCGATTATGCGCTGGAGCTGCTGGTTGATCTTGTCGCGCTGGGACAGCAGCTCGTCGAGCTCGTGCTGCCCGAGGGTGCTCCGCAGCGTCGTCTGCGCGACGAGATACGTGGCGCGGCTGAAGTTCTCCACCTTGACGATCGCGTCTTCGGGATTGACGATCCGGAAGTATACGACCGCGTCGACCGTCACCGGCACGTTGTCGCGCGTCATCATCTCCTGGCGGGGGATGTCGAGCGTCACGACGCGCAGGTCGATCTTGATCATGCGGTCGACGATCGGAATGAGGATGATCACGCCGGGGCCGCGCGCTCCGATCAGCCGGCCGAGACGGAATATGACCCCGCGCTCGTACTCGCGCGCGATCTTGACGATCGACCCGAGCAGCGACAACCCGACGAGGATGACCGCCACGATCACCGGGGCGAGGAACGCCGTCATTTCGCCTCCTCCTCTTTGCGCACGACGAGGTGCAGGCCCCGAACCTGGACGACGCGGACGCGCTGACCTGCCGGGATCGCGCCGTTCTCCGACTCCGCGCTCCACAGCTCGCCGTCGACGAACACCGTCCCGGACGGCCCGAGGTCGCTGCGGGTTACGCCGATCGCGCCGAGGAGCGCCTCCCGGCCCGTATAGACCTTCTGGGCCTGCGCGCGGATGCCGGCGCCGACGGCGAACGCGAAGAATGCCGCGGTCAGCGCGGCCATGGTGAGAATCAGCGTGATCGAGATGCGGAGAAAGGGCGCCTGCCGCTCCGTGAGCAGCAGCGAGCCGAAAACGAACGCGGCGAGCCCGCCGGCCGTGAGGATCCCGTGGCTCGGCACCTTGATGTCGGCGATGAACAGGATGAGCGCAAACCCGATGAGCAGCAGGCCCGCGAGGTTCACCTCGATCACGGCGAAGGACGCGAGCGCGAGGATGAGCGCGAGCCCGCCGATCACGCCCGGGAAGACCGACCCGGGGTTGCTCAATTCGAAGATGATGCCGTAGATCGCCATCGTCATCAGCACGAACCCGATGTTCGGGTCGCTCAGCACGAGCAGAAACCGCTCGGTCGCGTCCATCGGGTTCTCGACGAGGCGGGCGCCGCGCGTGTGGAGAACCCGGGCACCGCCCGGGGTCAGGACCTTGCGGCCGTCGACCGCGGCCAGCAGCGCCTGCGGGCTGTCGGCGATGAGGTCGATGACGTGGAGGCGCAGGGCCTCCTCCTCGGTGATGGAGACGCTCTCGCGAACCGCCCGCTCCGCCCAGTCGGGGTTGCGGCCGCGCCGGGCCGCGAAGCCGCGGATTTCCGCGACCGCGTCGTTCGTCACCTTGGCGATCATGGTCTTGTCCTCGGCGGTGGTCCCGCCGCCCGGGGCGACGTTGACGGGATGCGCCGCCCCGAGGTGCGTCGTCGGGGCCATCGCGGCGACGTTCGCGGCATACGTGACGAACACGCCGGCCGACGCCGCGCGCGCGCCGCTCGGCCAGACGTAGACGATCGTGGGCGTCGGCGATGCCAGGAGCGCCTTGGCGATCTGGTCCATCGACGTCAAGAGGCCGCCCGGCGTGTCCAACTCGATGATGAGGGCCTCCGCGCCGTCCGACGATGCCTGGCGCAGCCCGCGGAGAACGTAGCGCGCCGTCGCCGGGCCGATAATCCCGTTGAGCTGGACGACGTCGACGACCCGCGCCGCGCCCGAGGAACCCGCGGGTGCCGCCGGCGGCTGCGCGGGGACGGCCCCGAACGCGGCGGTACCGGACCCGAGCGCGGACGCGGCGAAGGCGACCGGCGCCGCGAGCAGCAGCGCCGCGAGGAGGCGGGCGCCCGCCCGCACGGCACGACGGCGCACGGAGACGTTCATGCCGTGCTGTTCTACGCTACTGGAAGGGGTCCTGTCCCTAGATCAACGAGCGCGCCATGGTCAGGCAGGCCACCGTGACCGTGAACGCCTGCTCGGCGTCCTTGGCCTTGAAGGCCGTCGCCCGCGCGTTGAGGCGCGTCACGCCGGGAATCAGCGTGCAGCGGTCGGCCATCGACGTGTACATCCAATCGATCTCGAGGTTGATGGGCCTCGCCACCACAAACGGCTTGAGGTCGCGCGCGCGCTTGAGCGCCTTGGCCGCCCCCTCCTTGATGCGCCGCCGGGCTTCGACCGGCTGGTACGAGCGCGCCGCGACCCGCCCGATCGCTTCCTTGACCGCGACGGCCTCGACGTGCGGGATGAGCCTCTTGACCTGCTGCACGGCGGTGCCGTCGCCGGTGACGAGGGCGACGGGGACTTTGAAGTGGCCGGCCAGCGCGGCGTTGAGACCCGCCTCCCCGACGACCAGGTTGCCGAGCTTGACCTGCCGGACGCACGCGCCGCTGTAGGTGTGGTCGAGAACCGCATCCTGCGTGCCGGCGGCGGCGTGGTAGCCGGTGAAGAAGACGGCGTCGAACGAGGCGTCGATGCCCTGCATCATGCTGTAGGGCTTCGGACTCCCGCTCACCAGCTGCGCCTGCGGGTGGAGCTCTTCGATGAGAAGATTGCGCATCGTGGCGTGCGAATCGTTCACCACGATCTCCTTCGCCCCGGACTCGAGCGCGCCGAGAATCGCCGCGTTGACTTCTTCGGTCATGAGCCGCCGGAACCGGTTGTAATCCGGGCGGCCCTCGCGGGTTTGCTCGGCGTCGGTAATGCCGGCCGTACCCTCCATGTCCGCGGAAATGAAAACCTTCATGCGCTCCCCCCCTGTGGTATCGCGCGGGCGTAACGCGACGCGGCGCGTGTTTGCACTACGTGCCGTGCGCCGAGACTTCCTTTAATCGGGCCGAAAGCGGCCGTAACGGTGTCGGGGCCGCTACGCGTCGTGGAGTTGAACGAGCGGCCGGATCGCGCCGACGACGTCCCCGCGGGTGTTGAGCACCTTGGGCTGGGCGTGGACCGCGAGCGCCTGGGTCTCGGCGGGCCCCGCGGCGCCGAGCTGCCGCAGCACCTCGACGAGGATGGGGCCCATCGCCCGCGCGTTCCCGTCTTCGATTTTGACGGCGATCCCGAGCCCCCGGCTGCGCAGGGCGATCCCAAAACCGCCCTCCGCCCCGCCTTTGCAGAAAAGCCGGTCCCCCATGACCTCCATCAACGAGGTCGCCAGCCGGCCGGTCCCCGACACCATCACGGGGTGGGCGGCTATCGCGTCCCCGATGCGGCGCACCGCGGCGGCGCGGGGGGGCGGGAGGCCGGCCGGGTCCGCGAGGCGGCCGAAGGCCTGCGCGAGCTGCCCGACGGTGGCATGAAATGTCGGAACGCCGCACCCGTCCGTCGCCTGCGGCAGCGGGTCGCCATTTGAGCAGAACTCCGCGATGATCGTCGCGATCCGGCGCTGCAGCGGATGGGTGGGCTCGAGGTACGTCTCCGTCGGCCAGCCGTAGAGCCGGCACGACGCCAGCATCCCGGAGTGCTTCCCGGAACAGTTGCTGTGGATCGCTTCGGGCGCGCGGCCGGCGCGGGCGAGCGCGGCCGCCGTCGCGGGATCGTGCGGCACGTGCGGGCCGCACCGCAGCGCCGAGGAATCGAGCCCGATCTTCGACAGGATCGACCGCACCGCGTCGAGGTGCACCGGCTCCGCGGCGTGCGATGCGCAGATCACGGCGAGCTCCGGCCCGGTCAGCTCGAACTTTTCCACGCCGCCGCCCTCGACGAGCGGCAGCGCCTGCAGGGGTTTGCAGGCGGATCGCAGGTACAGCGGCAGCGCCGGATCGCCCGCGGCGTAGCGCACGTGTCCGTCGCGGTCCGCGACCACCACGGCGCCGCGGTGGACGGACTCCACCCGTCCGCCGCGCTCGACGACGGCGAGCGGAACAATGGCATCACGACTCGGCACCAACCCCGTCATAAGGCGCGGCGGCCCCGGGAAGCCGCACCAGTTCCGCGACTTTCCGGGGCGGGCACACGGACGCCTCGGGCCGCCCGGACGAGCTCGACGAACAGACGCCGGTGCGCCGGCCCGGTGCGCCACATCCGCTCGGGGTGCCATTGGACGCCGAGCACCCAGCGGCAGCCCGGCGCCTCCACCGCCTCGATCAGCTCCGGCGTGCCGGGCTCGATCGCCTTGGCCGTCACCACCAGCCCGGGCGCCACCTGCGCGATCGCCTGGTGGTGGAACGTGTTGACCCCGAGCCGGTCGCCGCCGGCGATCTCCCGGAGCCGGCTGTCCGGGGCGACCTCGACCTCGTGCACGGTCGCGTCGAGCGCGGCGTCGGGCCGCGATTTACGCTGCTGATGACTCCAGGCCTGCCGGCCGGTGCGTTCGACATCGAGGTCCTGGACGAGCGTCCCGCCGAGCGCGACGTTGAGCACCTGGATGCCGCGGCAGACCGCGAGCACCGGCAGGTCGCGCCGCACGGCTTCGCGCACGAGCGGCAGCTCCAGCGCGTCGCGCTGGGCGTCCACTTCCACGGACATCGCGGGGTCGATATCCTGACCGTACTCCCTGGGATCGATGTCGAGCCCGCCCGTGAGCACAAGGCCGTCCACGCGATCCAGCGCGTCCTGCCCGGCGCCCGGCTGAATCGGCACCGGCGTCCCGCCGGCGTTCTCGACCGCTTCGACGTACGCCTGAAAGGCCTTCTGTTCGAACTCCGTGCGGGTGGCACCGACGATGCCGATCCGCGGACGATCTTCGGTCACAGAATCACTCCTTCGATCCACGCGCAATCACCGTTTCGCGCGGCTCTTTCTACGCTCATGGTATAGCGACCGGAAATGTGATGCAAGGACGACCCAACCGCGCTCGAACGCCCGCCCCGCACGACCCGTTCGCGTGGTCTCCCCGGAGAAAACCGGGTGGCCCCCCGGTTGTCCGGGAGGCCACCACGGAGCGGTGCGCGGATCCGGAGATTTAGAAGTTGTAGTTAATCTCCGACCGGTACAACGTGTACTGCGAAATCCCGTTGATCCGCTGGTTCTCCACGCGGGTGTAGAGCGAGGCCCCGGGCGCGAACCGGTACACCACCCCGACCCGCCACTCGGTGATCCCCATCCCGTTGGAAATGTTGTTGCCGGTCACGTACGCACCCAGGAAGCCCCACTGATCCGTGATGTCAAACGAGACATCGCCGGTGAAGATCTGGGCGTTGCCCGGGCCGACCGTGCCGCTGATGTCGTAGTCGACGTCGCTCTGGTACGGGGCATAGAAGTTGACGCCCGCGTTCTCGTACGCGAGCGTGACCGCGAGCTTGTGCCCGATCCCCGTCATTGCGCCGAGGTCAAACACGGCGTCGACGTAGTACGCGCTGTCCGTGATGCCGCCCGTCCCGTCGTTCCACCCGGCGATCTCAGCGTCAAGATGGATCCCCGGCACGACGTCCCAGGTGGCGTACCCGCCGCCGCCCGAGCCGAGCGCATGACACTCGATACCGCCCTGGCTGGTGCCGCCGCCCGATTGGGACTGCAGCGTGCCGTTCGCCACCGCCGGACACTTGGCCGTCGGCGGGTTGGTGAGCGGCGTGTTCGGGTTGCCGTACACGTGCCACAGCGCGCTCGTCGCGTTCGTCGGGAACGTCGGCGACGCCGCGTTGATGTTGTTCGCTACGTAGTACCCACCGACGCGCAGGCCCGGAATGATCCGGATGTTGGCATCCACCCCGTAGGCATCCTCGCCCAGGAAGTAGGTGCTGCCGCCGGTCGGACCCAGGACGCGCCATACCGCCGCCTGCCACGTGAAGTCCGCCCACGCCGGGACGTTGCCGGACAGCCGCAACCCGTCCCAGATCGCCGTCCCGCTGTTGCCGTTCGAGGCGCCGTACGTGTCAGACGTCGTGTTCACCAGCAGCCCGTGCGGGCCGAACTGCAGCGGCAGCATCCCAAACCCGTTCAGGATGCCGCCCATCCGCCCCAGCTGAATCCGCAGCGGCCAGCCCCACGCATGGTTCCAGTCGAAATAGAACTCCGCGATGTTCGCAAACTGGTAGCACGGCGTGCCGCCGTTACACCCGGCGCCCGCACCACCCGCGCCGCCCGACGCATACCCCGCCCCGTTAAACGTGGACGGCGTGCTCGTCAGGCCGGTCGACAGCTCCAGCCCCAGGATCGCGTGCACGTCGGGCGCTACGCTCCCGTCAAACATCAACTTGCCGCCCATCCGGGCGCGGAACACCGTCGGTGACGTCCCGCTGTCCGTCGAGAACGTGTTCTGGCTCCCGTTCAGGCTCGCCCCGGAACCGGACGGGCCGCCGTCATACCGGAACCGCCACCGGCCCGTGATCTTCACGTTGTCCAGCCGGGCCTTGATCGCGTTCAGCTCTTCTTCGATCGCCGTCACCCGTACGCCCAGCGCCGCCAGTTCGGCCCGAAACTCGTTGATCAGCCGCTGCAGCGCTTCCAGATCCGCCCGGGTCACCTGTGGCGCCGGCGCCGGTGCCGGAATCTGAATGCTCTCGATCCGCGCCAGTAACCGGGCCACCACCATCGCCATTTCGTACCGCGTCATGGCGCGGTCACCCTTGAACGTCCCGTCGGGATAGCCCTCGACGAGCCCCTTCGCCGCGAGCTCAGCGATCGCGTCGTATGCCCAGTGGTTCGTAGGCACATCGGCGAACGGCTGCGCAAACGCGGGGGCGACCATCGCGAACATGACCACGGCAGCAGTGATAATTGCGATATGTCTCATGCTGCCCATTCCCCCTTGCTGCTGTGATGTCGGGCTGGGGGCAGAGGCGTCAGGCTCGAGTGACCGTGTTTTCTCGCGCCGTCCGTCCTCCGACCGCTACCCGCGTGTCCCCCGTTCCCGGCCCCGTCCTCTGTGCCGCCCCCTCCTCTCCGGACGAGACCCGCTGCGGCCCCTGGCCGCGCGGACCGGGTGACAACTCAAGAGCCATGACTGAAAA
>DATGFS010000003.1 GCA_035308905.1 bacterium
ACGCGTCCTCGATCACCAACAGATCGTGCCGCCGCGCCAGATCGAGGATCGGATCGAGGTCGGCCGGATGACCCGCCGTGTGGACCGGCATGATCGCGCGGGTGCGCGGCGTGATCGCGGCGGCCGCCGACGCCGGGTCCATGTTGTACGTATCCGGATCGACGTCGACCGGGACCGGCTTCGCGCCGACGAGCGATACGCAGTGGGCCACGCTGACGAACGTGTTGGCCGGAATGATCACCTCGTCGCCCGGTCCGACGCCCTGCGCGAGCCACGCCAGGTGCATCGCCGCGGTCCCGTTGGCCACGTTCGCCACGTGGAGGCGGGGCTCGCCGGGCGCCGCGAGAAACGCGCCGAACTCTTCCTCGAGCGCCTTCCCTTCCGACGCCTCAAAGGGGGACGTGCGGATGTAATGCCCGGAATCCAGCACCCGGCACGCGGCGTCTTTCATTTCCTGGTCGACGACGGGCCGGAAGGCGACGGTGCGGGTGGCCATGCAAGCCTCCTGTGATCGCTCGTACGGTGATGTCAAGAGGGTTCAGGTGGTCTACACCGAAGTCCTGCGTACTTTGAAACGTCGTTCCGCGCATCGCCATTTCGGGCCTCGGTTTCACACACCAGTTCCACAAGCGGCTCACCGGCGGCGACTGTCAAGGAAGGTGTAACAGTGACCGGCACGTCCTGGTTCTGCATTCGCACGGAGTCGCGGCGTCTGCCGTCGTACGACATTCGCGTCGAGCGGAAGATCCTCGAAGCGAAGGGTGCCCGCGTCGAATCGATCGACATGGACGACCCGGAGGCGTTCGACCGGGCCGCGCCGCTCGTCGACGCGGTGCTCCACTCCCGCGGGGTCCTCGACGCGGCGCGCATCGACCGGCTCAGCCGCTGCCGGATCATCGCCCACTACGGCACCGGCGTCGACCGGGTCGACGTGGCCGCGGCCACCGCGCGCGGCATCTGGGTGACGAACGGACCGCGCTACGCCGTCGACGAAGTCTCGTCCCACGCGATCGCGCTGCTGCTGGCCGTCGCCCGGAAGATCGTCGCCGCCGACCGGGCCGTCCGCGCCGGCGCCTGGCACATCAAGCCGATCGTGCCGCTCCACCGCATCGCGGGGCGGACGCTCGGGCTGCTCGGCTTCGGCAATATCGCCCGGGCCACGGGCCGCAAAGGCCGGGCGCTCGGACTGGAGGTCATCGCGTACGATCCGTACCTCGACGCGTCCGTGTTCCGCGACGAAGGCGTCCGGGCCGTTGACCTGCGCGCCTGTCTCGCCGAAGCCGACATGCTCTCGATCCACCTGCCGCTCACGGAAGAGACGCGGGGCATCATCTCGCGGGAGGCGCTCGGCTTGATGAAACCCGGCGCCGTGCTGGTGAACACGTCGCGCGGCCCCGTCGTCGACGAGGCCGCCCTCGTCGAGGCGCTGCGGTCGGGCCGTCTGGCCGGCGCCGGTCTCGACGTGTTCGAGCAGGAGCCGCTGCGAACGGATCACCCGCTGCTCACGCTCCCCAACGTGACGGTGTCCGGGCACATCGGCTTCTATTCGGAGGAATCGATCCAGCAGGCGCAGAGCGACGCGGCCGAGCAGGTGGTCGAAGCGATGGAAGGCCGTCCGCCCGCGTTTCTCGTCAACCGCCAGGTGCTCGAGCGGCCGGCCCGCTGACCGCCGGGACCTCAGAGGAGGGAAGATCGTGGCCAAGGATCGCGTGTTGTGCATCAGCGCCCATGCCGCCGACTTCTGCGTGCGCGCGGGCGGAACGCTCGCCCGCTACGCCGCGTCCGGCTCCGACGTGCGGGTGGTCGTCGTCAGCCCGGGAGCGCGCGGCGAGTCGAACGAGTTCTGGAAGGCCCGTCAAGGCAAGACGACGGAAGACGAGGTCGCGGAGGTCCGCCGGGGGGAGGCGCGCGCGGCCGCGGAGATTCTCGGCGTCGAGCTCGTCTTCTACGACTACCGCGACCAGCCGCTCACGTTCGACTACGAGCGGCTGATGCGGCTCGTCCGGGAGATCCGGACATTCCGGCCGCGGGTCATCATCACGCACCCCGCGAAGGAGCCGTACAACCCGGACCACACCACGACGTATGAGGCGACGATGGAAGCCGCCTACTACACGAGTCTCGCCGGCGTGGAGCCGGACCTGCCGGTGCTGGCCCCGACGCAGATCTTCGCCTGCGAGCCGACGCAGCCGCTCACGGAAATGACCGGGTTCGTCCCCGATCACTTCATCGACATCACGGATGTGATGGACGCGAAGATGCGCGCCACCGCGGAATTCCGCGCGCAGCCGTACCACGTCGAGCGCTACCGCACCCGCTCGCAGCAGCGCGGCACGCAGGCCGCCTACGTGGCCGGCGATCCCGGCATCAAGTTCGCCGAGGCGTTCCAGCGGCTGACGCCGTGGCAGGGACGGCTGTTCCCGTAGCGGGCGCCTAGCGAGTCGATACGCGTCCGCGGCCGCGCGCCCGCGGCACGAGGCGCCGCCCCGTCAGGCGGCGCGGCCCTCCTTGAAGAACGCGATCACCGTGTCCGCCACGCGCGCCAGCATCTCGCCGGTCATGTGCGGGCCGACCGGCAGCGACATGTTCTCGCGGCACAGCCGTTCGGCGATCGGGAACTGCCCCTCGCGCGTGCCGTACCGCGCCTGCACCGGCTCGAGCAGGTGGAGCGGCCGCGGATAGTGCACGCCCACGCCGATCTCTCGTTCGCGCAGGAACTCCACCATCTCGTCGCGCTTCGGCGTCCAGATCGCGTAGTGCAGGTAGGACGGGTTGGCCCACGGCCTGGCCGGAGGCAGCCGGACCGGCAGCCCCGCGTCGCCGAACCGCTTCGTGTAGTACGCGGCCGCGTTCCGGCGGTGCTCCGTGAACGTCGGGAGCAGGCGCAGCTGCAACCGGCCCAGCGCCGCGGCCATCTCCGACAGGTGCATGTTGTAGCCGATCCAGCGCTGGTCGTACCAGGTCGCGTCCGTGCGCCGGATGAAGCTGACCTTCTCGTCCCGCAGCCGGCCCTGATCGCGCAGACTCGAGGCGCTCTCCGCGAGACGGCGGTCGTTGGTCACGACGGCGCCGCCGGTGCTGAACACCGTGATCATCTTGCCCGAGAAGCTGAAGAACCCCGCGTCGCCGAGCCCGCCCGCCGGGCGGCCCTTGTACTCGGCGCCGAGCGCGTGGGCGGCGTCCTCGAGCACGAACACCTCCCGCGCCCCGGCCGCGGCGACGATCGGATCCATGTCGCACGGGAACCCGTACATGTGCAGCGGCACGACGGCGCGGGTCTTCGCCGTGATCGCGGCGGCGGCCGCGTCCGGTGAGATGTTGCCAGTGTCCGCCTCGACCTCGACGAACACCGGCGTCGCCCCGAGCTTGACGACCGCGGCGAGGACGCCGATGTAGGCGTTCGCGGCCATGACCACCTCGTCACCCGGCCCGATGCTGCGCGCGTCGAGCGCGAGCATCGTGACCGACGTGCCGGAGTTGGCGGTGACGCCGTAGCGCATGCCGCACAGCCGCGCCAGCTCCACCTCGAAGCCCTCGGTCTCCGGCCCGCCGAACGTCGTTCCACTTTCGAGCACCTCGAGCGCTTTGCGCCGCATCTCGTCCGTGACGACCGGCGCGCGGTACGGAATCTTCATGCCCGTCCCTCCCCGCTCCGTCCTTTTTGACGGTGCCCGCGGTAGAACTCGGCGATGCCCGCGACGACGTACTCGATCTCCGCTTCTCCGACGGCGGGATGGCACGGCAGCGAGAGAATTTCCCGGCAGGCCGCCTCGGCCGCGGGGAATTGGCCCTCACGGTAGGGCAGGCGGCCGGTGAACGCTTCGTGCCGATGCACCGGCACCGGATAGTGCACGGACGTCGTCACCCCGCCGACCCGCAGGTGGTCCATCAGCGCGTCGCGGGCGTCGAGCCGGACGACGTAATGTAAGAAGGTGTGCCCGGCGTACGGCAGCTCGACCGGGAGCCCGAGCGGGACGCCGGCATCGTCCAGCCGCCGCGTGTAGTCGTCCGCGTTGCGCCGCCGCTGCGCGTTCCACGCCGGCAGCTGGTCCAGCTGACAGGACGCGACGGCGGCGACCATCTCGGTGAGGCGGAAATTGTACCCGAGCACGTGCGTCTCGTAGCCGTCCCGGCGGCCGTGGTAGCGGCGGTCCACCAGGTCCTGCGCCAGCCGCTCGTCGGCCGCCGTCGCGGCGCCGCCGACCCCGCACGCGGAGATCCCCTTGTTGCTGAACGCGAACACCCCGACGTCGCCGAGCGCGCCGGTGGGCCGGTCCTTATACCGGCCGCCGAGGGCGTGCGCGGCGTCCTCGAGGATCCGCACGCCGCGCGGCTCGGCGAGCCGCCGCAGCGGATCCATGTCGACCGCGTGTCCGTAGCTGTGCTGCACGGCGATGGCGCGCGTGCGGGGCGAGAGCGCCGCTTCCACCTGATCTACGGCGATATTGTAGGTGCGCGGGTCGATGTCGACGAGAACCGGTGTGGCGCCGAGCTGCAGCGCGGCTTCCGGCACGCCGGCGTAAATGTTGGCCGGCATGATAACCTCGTCGCCCATCCGCACCCCGCACGCGTGCAGCCCGAGGAGCAGGCACGCGCTGCCCGACGACGCCGCGACGGCCCGGCGGGCTCCGCTCAGCGCGGCCAGCTTGGTCTCGAGCGCCTCCGTGTACGGCCCGAAGTAGTGAATCCGGCGCCGCAGCACGTCCGCCACGACACGCTGCATCTCGTCCGTCACGGGATAGGGAAACTTGTAAGGGATCTCCATCTTCGCCCGAACCTCCGGGGTCATCGCGCGCCTCTCTCAGCGTCCGGCGTGTGGCGCCGCGTCGTCCGCCGGAACAGCGGGCGGCTCGGCCGGCGGCGCCGGCGGCAAAAACCCATGGCTTACCTCGGGGTCCTCGACGGCGCCGGCCGGCACCCGCGCCAGGGCGGCGCGGTTGGCGGCCACGATCGTCGTGATCATGGCGAGGTCGTCGTCGGTCACGGCGATGCCCTGCCGCGCCAGTTCCGCGCGGATCTGGTCCGCACCGCCGTTCATGACACCGCCTCCCCAACCGCCGGGCGACGGCCGTGCCACGGCGTCGAGCGCTCGTAGGCGTGCGCGATCCGGAACAGCGTCGTCTCGTCGAAATAGCGGCCCGCGAGCTGCATGCCGATCGGCAGCCCGGCCGCGGTGAAACCGCACGGCAGCGTGAGCGCCGGGTGCCCCGACAGGTTGAAATGGCGGGTGCCCCAGCTCGTGTCGGGCGGCTCCCCGGCCTTCTGCACCTCGACGGTAAACGCCGCATGCGGCAGCGTCGGCGTTACGATGGCGTCCACCCGCTCGAGCGCCCGCGCCGCCTGCCGGGTCCAGGCCACGCGAACGCGCGTCGCCGCCTCGTACTCCCCGCTCGTGTAGCAGGCGCCCGACGCGATGCGCCGCCGGGTGCGGTCGCCGTAGTCCGCGGCGCGCTCGCGCAGCTGTCGGGCGTGCAGGCCGTAGGCCTCGGCCATGATAAGGATGCCGCCCGGTCCGGCGATGTGGCCGACGAGCGGCAGGTCGACCGGCTCGAGCCGGGCGCCCTCCCCCTCGAGGTGCCGGAGCGCCGCGCGCGCGGCGGCGTCGACCTCCGGCTCGAGCCTCTCATAGAAGTGCTGCTTGGGGACGCCGAGCACCATCCCGCGCACCCCGGCGTCCAGTCCATCGGTGAAATCCGGGACGGGCGTTCGCGCGCTGGTGGGGTCCAGCGGATCGTGGCCCGCCATCGTGTTCAACAAGAGCGCGCAGTCGGCCACCGTGCGAGCCATCGGCCCGACGTGATCCATGCTCCAGCTCAGCGGAATGAGGCCGTACCGGCTCACGCGCCCGTAGGTGGGCTTGAGCCCGACGATGCCGCAGAAGCTCGCCGGCACCCGGATCGAGCCGCCCGTGTCCGAGCCGGTGGCCGCGGGCGCCATCCCCGCCGCGAGCGCGCTGGCGGACCCGGCGCTCGACCCGCCGGTGTAGCGGCTCAGGTCCCAGGGGTTCCGCGCGATCCCGAACAGGTCCATCGTGCCGCACGCGAACTCGGTGGTGTTCGTCTTGCCGAGCATGATCATGCCGGCCTCGGCGAGGCGCCGGACGTGGGTGGCGTCGCGATCGGGCACGTGCTCGATCAGACAGCGCGAGTGCGCGGTCGTGCGGACGCCCTTGGTCAGGCTGATGTCCTTGTGCGCGATCGGCAGGCCGTGCAGCCGCGTGCGGCGGCCGCCTCCGCCGGTGATCTCCTGCTCGGCCCGGCGGGCCGCGGCCAGCGCCGCCTCGCCGCAGACGGTGATGTAGCCGGCGAGACGGCCGTTGTACCGCTCGATCCGCTCGAGCGCCGCCCGCACGATCTCCACCGGGGAGACCTTGCGGGCGTCGAGCAGGCGCCCAAGCTCCGTGAGCGAGGTGTACGCGAGATCGACGGCCATGACGCCCGCTACCGTGCCGCGGCGGCCGGTTCGCCCGCCGCGTCCAGGCGCCCGCCGTAGAACTCTGCGACCTGGTCGAGGACGTAGTCGATCCCGTCGCCCATGTCGGGGTGAGACGGCAGGGTGACGATCTCCGTCACGATGCGGTCCGTGACGGGCCGCGGCCCCGGATCCTCGCCGGTGCGCGCGACGTACGCGGGCTCGCGGTATACCGGGTGCTTGTAGTGGATGCCGGCCCCGATGCCGCGTTCTGATAGAAAGGCGATGAGGCCGTCGCGGCGCGGCACGCGGATCACGTAATGCAGCCACGCGTGCGAGGCCCACGGCATCTCCACCGGGACGGCCGCGCCGAGCCCGCGCGCCGTGAGGCCCGCGGTGTACCGGCGCGCGTTCTCGCGGCGGACGGCGTTATACCGATCGAGCCGGGACAGCGACACGCGGCCGACCGCGGCGAGCGACTCGCTCAGGGTGTGATTGAATCCCACCAGGCTGAGCCGGCTGCGGTAGGCGTGCCCGCGCTCCCAGCCGTGCCGCCGCAGCAGCGACATCCGGTGGGCCCACTCCGGCTCGGACGTGAACGCCATGCCGCCCTGCCCCGCGACCGTCACGCCTTTTCGCGCGAAGCTGGTGAAGCTCGCGTCCCCGATCGAGCCGAGCGGCCGGCCCTTGTAGCGCCCGCCGAACGCGTGCGCCAGGTCTTCGATGACGAAGATGCCGCGCCGCCGCGCGAGCTCCATGAGCGGGTCCATGTCGACCGGATGCCCGTAGAGGTGGACGGCCACGATCGCCTTCGTGCGCGGGGACAGCACCGGCTCCACCGTGCGCGCGTCCATGTTGGCGGTCGCCTCGAGCACGTCGCAGTACACCGGCTTGGCGCCGGCGTGAATCGCGCACTCCGGCCCGGACAGGTAGCCGTTGGCGGCGCACACGACCTCGTCTCCGGGGCCGATGCCCATCGCCAGCATCGCCAGGTACAGGGCCGTGGTGCCCGACGAGACCCCCACGCCCCGCGCGACGCCGAGGTAGGCCGCGGCTTCACGCTCGAGCGCCTCGACCTCCGGGCCGTCGTAGTACACGGGACCCGGCGTGGGACGCAGCATCGCGTCCCGCATCTCGGCGTCGAACGGTGTCCACAGACAGCGGTACTTCACCGGCGTCGGCGCCCCGGCTTCTATGACATCGTTGCCGGCGTTAGTTTCATGGTTGCGCGCCGCGGAGTCGGCGCGCGGTCCGGCGTCAGCCGGTCCGCCGGCGTCCGGGTCCCCGTTATTCACTGTAGAACTGCCGGATGGCCTCCGCGACGTAGCCGATATCGTTGGCGTCGAGCGTCTGGTAGCAGGGCAACGTCAGGATCGTCTGCGCGAGCCGCTCCGTGACGGGGAACGTCCCCTCCGGCGCTCCGCAGTGCGGCTGGTAGGCGTGATCGAGATGAATCGGCGTTCCGTACTCCACCATGACGTGGATGCCGCGGGATTCGAGATGGGCGCGCAGCTCGTCGCGCCGGGGCGTCTGCGCCACGAACCGCATCATCGCATGCTCCGCGTAGGGCTTCGCGGCCGGGAGGGTCAGGTCGTGGCGGAACCGGCTCAGCAGCGTGCCGTAGAGCGCGGCGTTCTCGCGCCGGCGCGCGTTCCAGCCGTCGAGATACTTGAGCTGGATGCGGCCGATCGCCGAATGGAGCTCGTTCTGCCGGTAGTTGTAGCCGACCATCTCGATCTGCTGGGCGCGGTAGATATGGTAGGCCTTGTGGCCCTCGAACCACCGGCGGCCGCGGCCGTGGTTGCACAGCATCATCGCGGTCTCCCAGACGCGGGCGTCGGAGGTCACCATCATGCCGCCCTCGCCGCCGACCGAGATGCACTTGTTCTGCACGAACGAAAAACAGCCGGCGTTGCCGAACGTCCCGAGATACCGGCCCTTGTATTTCGCGCCGGCCGCGTGGCAGACGTCCTCCATCACTTTGAGGCCGTGCTTGCGCGCGATCGCCATCAGCGGGTCCATGTCGACCGGATGCCCGTTCATGTGCACGGGCATGATCGCCTTGGTCCGCGGCGTGATCGCGGCCTCGACCTGGGCGACGTTCATGTTGTAGGTGTCCGGCTCGACGTCGACGAGCACCGGCTTGGCGCCGCAGAGGATGATCACGTCGGCGACCGAGGAGAACGTGTTCGGGACCGTGATGACCTCGTCGCCGGGGCCGACGCCGATCGCCAGCAGCGCGATGTGCATCGCCGCGGTGCCGCTCGACACGTTGACGGCATGCGGCGCGCCGATATAGGCGCAGAACTCGTCTTCGAACCGCTTGCCCTCGGACTCTTCGAGCGGGAAGCTGCGAATATACTTGCCGCTTCGCAGCACACGGGTCGCCGCGTCGATCATCTCGTCGGTCATGACGGGTTTGTAGCGGATCTCTCGGACGGGTGCCTCGCGCGCCATGATCATCCCCTCTCGCGGAAACGAGCAAGGAGATCGTTCGAGAAAAAGAGAAACAACCCCTCTACTATCTCCGTATTCGTCCCGAAAAACGAAATAGCATTTTGATAATGCGGCGACTATCCGCTAAGGGGGACGGCACAACAATGGCACGTAGGCACGACAGGTCCGATCGGAAAGACGGTCTCTCGCGGCGCGATCTGCTGCGCCTGGCCGGCGCCGGCGCCGGGTTTTCGCTCCTCGGCATGCTGAAGGACGCCCGCCCCGCGCTGGGCGCCGCGTCGTCGTCGACGCTCACCATCGGCGGCGCCGGATTCGACATCAAGACGCTGGACCCGGGCCGGGAACTCGAAAACGGCGCCAACAACATCGATCACGCGACATACGACTCGCTCGTGACGTTCGAGGGCGAGGACCTCAGGACGCCGAAGCCGTCGCTCGCCACCGGCTGGACCGTCTCGCAGGACGGCAAGACATACACCTTCAAGCTGCGCCCGAACGTCAAGTTTGCAAGCGGCAACCCGCTGACGTCGGCGGACTTCAAGTGGTCGATCGACCGCGTGCGGTACCTGAAGGGCAACGCCGCGTTTCTGCTCGAGGGCCTGGATGAGGTGCAGACGCCGGACCCCCTCACGGTCGTCATCCGGATGACGGAGCCGCATCCCGCGATCCTGCCGATTCTGTCGAGCCCGGTCCTGAGCGCCGTCGACAGCAAGCTCGTCGCGGCAAACGGAGGCGACGCGAGCCCGGACGCCAGGACCAAGGACCAGGCGGAAGCCTATCTCAACGCCCACTCCGCCGGCACGGGCGCGTTCATGCTTCAGAGCTACACGCCGAAGCAGGAGATCGTCCTCGTCAAGAACCCCAATCACTGGCGCGGCGCGCCGAGGATCGACCGCGTTGTTCTGCGCAACGTCGCCGAGCCGTCGGCGCAGGAGCTGATGATCAAGAAGGGCGACCTCGACGTGGCGACCGGCATCGGCGCCGATCAGGTCCGCAGCCTGGCGGGCGTTCCCGGCGTGACCGTCAAAACGAGCCTGGCGTCGACGCTCGTGTACGTGATGATGAACCAGAACCCGCAGGTCGGCGGGCCGTTCGCCAACCCCAAGGTCGTGCAGGCGGTCCGGGCCGCGCTCGACTATCAGGGCATGCTGGCCCTCGCCGGAAAGGGAGCGCTTCGGCAGGCCGGCATCATCCCGAACAACTTCCCGGGCGCGCTGCCGGCCGCGGAGGCGGCGAGGACGGACCGCGAGCACGCCAAGCGCCTCCTGCGCGAGGCGAACCTCGGCGAGATCAGCGGGTCGCTCACGTTCGCGAGCGACCTCGTCTTCTACGGGATCCAGGCGAACCTGATCGCCCAGAAGGTGCAGGAAGATCTCGGGGCGGTCGGCATCAAGATCAACCTGAACGGCCTGCCGTACAGCGTCGCGATCCAGCAGTACCGCGACGGCAAGAACCAGCTCGGCATCTGGCAGTGGGCCGCCGACTACCCCGACGTGAGCGACTACCTGGTCTTCGTGCCCGGCCGCACGGTGGCGAAGCGCACCGGCTGGATGCCGGACGCCAGCGCGGAGGCCCAGCAGATCACGCAGCTCGCCAAGACGACGGAAACCGAGATCAACACGGCGAAGCGGGTGGCGCTGTACCAGCGGCTCAACCGGATGATCGCCTCGTACGGCCCGTGGGCGCCGCTGTTCCAGCCGGTCACGCCGTACGCGTTCCGGTCCAACGTGCGCGGCGTCACGTTCGCGAGCGCCTGGATGGTCGACTACTACACGGTGAGCAAGACGTAGCGAAAGGCGGCGCGGGCCGGACGGCGCCGGCGAAGGCGGCGCATCCCGCCGCCTAGTCCCGCGCCAGCGGGGCGAAGACGGCGCCGTCCGGCATTTTATGACGCTCTACCGATACATCGCCCGGCGGGTGCTGCTGCTGTTCCCGATGCTGGTCGGGATCACGCTGCTCAGTTTTCTCTTGTCGCACGCGGTGCCGGCCGACCCCGTGGCGGCCAACCTCGGCGATCAGGCCGCGGCCGACCCGACGATCGTCGCGGCGTTCCGGCACCACTGGGGCCTCGACCAGCCGCTGTACCGGCAGTACCTGATCTATCTCTGGAATCTCGTCCACGGGAACATGGGCATCTCCATTTCCACGCGCCAGCCGGTGCTGCTCGATCTGCGGCAGCATCTGCCGGCGACGATCGAAATCGCGGTCGCCGCGATGCTGTTGAGCCTCGTCACCGGCATCCCGCTCGGCATGCTGGCCGCGGTCAACCGCGAGCGGCCGATCGATCAGGCCGCCCGGGTCGCGTCGCTGGTCGGCGTCTCCACACCGGTCTTCTGGCTGGGGCTCGTCGCGATCGTCGTCTTCTACGCGCACCTCGGCTGGGCGCCCGCGCCGGGACGGCTCAGCCCCACGATCACCCCGCCGCCGTTTGTGACCGGATTCGTGCTCGTCGACGCGATGCTGAGCCGCCGCTGGGACGCCGCGGCCGACTGGCTGGGACACCTGGTCCTGCCGGCCGTGGTGCTGTCGTCCTACAGCCTGGGCATCGTCACGCGGATGATGCGCGGCAGCATGCTCGAGGTGCTCGGGGAGGACTACGTCCGCACCGCCCGCGCCAAAGGCGTCACGCGCTGGGCCGTCGTCGTCAGGCACGCCGCGCGCAACGCGCTGATCCCGATCATCACGATCGTCGGCCTGAGCTTCGGCGGGCTGCTCTCCGGCGCCGTCGTGACCGAGACCGTCTTCAGCTGGCCGGGCCTCGGCCTCTACGCGTTCAGCAGCGCGACGTCGCTCGACTTCCCCGCGATCATGGGCAGCGGCATCATCGTCGCCGGGGTGTACGTCCTCGTCAACCTAGTGGTCGACGTGGCGTACGCGTTCTTCGATCCGCGGATCCGGGTCGCCTGAGCATGGACGCGGCCATTACCACGCCCGAGGCGGCGGCCGTGCCCCGGCCGGTCCGGCGGCGCCGTCTGCTGCCCCGGCAGCTCTCCGGCTCGCCGCTGGCACTCGCGGCGCTGGCGGTCGTCGCGGGATGGATCGCCGTCGCGGTCCTGGCGCCGTCGCTCGCGCCGTACCGGCCCCTCGCCCAATCCATCGCCGGCCGCCTGCAGCCGCCCGGCCCGGCGCACTGGCTCGGCACCGATCCGCTCGGGCGCGACATCCTGAGCCGCATCCTGTACGGCGCGCGGCTGTCGATCCCGGTCGGCGTGATCGCGGTCGCGCTGGCGGTCGTCCTCGGCACGATGATCGGCGGCACGGCCGGCTTCCTCGGCGGAGCCGCCGACGAGGCCATCATGCGGGGCACCGATCTCATGCTCGCCTTTCCCACCGTGATTCTCGCGCTCGTGATCACGGCCGCGCTCGGGGCCGGCATCCGCAACGCGATCATCGCCATCATGGTCGCGTGGTGGCCGTCCTACGCGCGGCTGGTGCGCGGGCTCGTGCTGGCGCTGCGGGACCGCGAGTACGTGCAGGCCGCGCGGGCGGTCGGCGGCTCGCGCCTCAGAATCTTCCTCCGGCACGTCCTGCCGGGCACCATCTCGCCGGTGGTGATCCTCAGCACGCTGGACGTCGGCCACGCGATCCTCACCTTCGCGTCGCTGAGCTTCCTCGGCCTGGGGCCGCCGCCGCAGATCCCGGAGTGGGGCTCGATGATCGCCGCCGGGCGCAACTACCTCGACCAGTGGTGGATCAGTACGTTTCCGGGGCTGGCGATTCTGACGCTGGTGCTGGCAATGAACGTGCTCGGCGACGGACTGCGCGACCTGCTCGATCCGCGCTTTCGATCGCGCTAGCGGCGAACGGGAGGCTCGATGGAGACACGGCATCTCGACACGACCGGACTGCGGCTCGGCATCGAAGTCGGCGGTACCTTCACCGACTGGGTGCTGTCCCGCGGGGACCAGATCGAAGCGACGGGCAAGGTGATGTCGACCCCGTCCGACCCCGAGCGCGCGGTGCTGGCGGCGGTGTCGGAGTGCGGCGTCGCGCCGCCGGAGATCGCCGCGTTGATTCACGGCTCGACGGTCGTCACGAACGCCGTCCTCGAGCACAAGGGCGCGCGCACGTGCCTGGTGACGACCAGAGGCTTCCGCGACGTGCTGCTGATCCAGCGGCAGGCGAAGACGCGGCTCTTCGACCTCTTCTACCGCCAACCGGAGCCGCTCGTGTCGCGCGACCACATCGTCGAGGTCGACGAGCGCATGGCGCCGGACGGCAGCGTGCGCCGGCCGCTCGCCGGCTTCGGCTTCGTCGACGAGGTCCGGCGCCTGGCCGCCGCGGAGGGCATCCAGTCGATCGCGATCTGCCTGCTGCACGCGTACGCCAACCCCGCCCACGAGGTGGCGGTCGAGGACGCGCTCGCGGCGGCGCTGCCCGGCCTCGCGATCACCCGCTCGTCCGACGTGCTGCCGCAGTTCCGCGAGTACGAGCGCACCAGCACCTGCGTGATCAGCGCCTACGCCAAGCCGGTCGTCGACCGCTATCTGTCGCGGCTCGAAGAGGGCCTGCGGGCGCGGGCGTTCCGCGGGCCCGTGACCATCGTCCAGGCGAACGGCGGCACGATCCCCGCGCACGCGATCCGCCGGCACGCCGCGAAGATGATCCTGTCCGGACCGGCCGCGGGCGTGGTCGGGGCGACCACCGCCGCGGTCGAGGCGGGGTTTCCCAACGCGATCACGTTCGACATGGGCGGCACCAGCACCGACGTGTGCCTGGTCACCGACGGCCGTCCCGGCGTGACCCGCGAGTACAGGATCGCCGGCCTGCCGCTCAACGTGCCGATGATCGACATCGCGACCGTCGGCGCGGGCGGCGGCAGCATCGCGGACGTCGACCGCGGCGGCATTCTCAAGGTCGGACCGGAAAGCGCCGGGGCCGATCCGGGGCCCGCCGCGTACGGGAAGGGCGGCACCGCGTTCACCGTCACGGACGCCAACGTGCTGGCCGGCCGCATCCGGCCCGAGGCGTTCTTCGGCGGCCGGCTGCGCCTCGACGCCGCGGCGGCCGAGGCGGCGCTCGGATCGCTCGCCGACCGCGTCGGCCTCGAGCGGCGCGAGACCCTCGACGGCGTGCTGCGGCTGGTCAACGTGACGATGGCGCAGGCGGTGCGGCTCGTCTCGATCGAGCGCGGCTACGATCCGCGCGACTACACGATCGTGGCCTACGGTGGCTCCGGCCCGCTCCACGCCGCGGCCGTCGCGGCCGATCTCGGGATCGCGCGCGTCCTGGTCCCGGTCAACCCCGGCCTCGTCTCGGCCTACGGCCTCCTGATCGCCGACACCCGGCAGGACTTCTCGATGACCCGGGTCACGCCGGCCGGCCGCGTCGCCGACGGCGACGTGGCCGCGGTGTTCGCGGACCTCGAGCGCCAGGCGCGCCGCGAGTTCGAGGCCTACGAGCGGCCGTGGCGCGACGTGCGCTGCCGCCGCGAGATCGACATGCGCTACGCCGGCCAGGCGTACGAGATCAGCGTGCCGGCCGGCGGCCTGGCGGTGCCGGCGGCGGTCGAGGCGTTTCACGAAGCGCACCGCGCCCGGTACGGGCACGCGGTGCGCGACCAGGACGTCGAAGTGGTCGGGTACCGCCTCGTCGCGGTGGCGCCGTCGCCGCTGCGGGGCATCCGTCCCGCGCCGGCAGACCGCCTGTCATCACAGCCCGGCGGGCGGGGCGCCGCCGCGCCGCGCGCCGCCGGCTACCACGCCCGGCATGAGATCGACGCCGGCGCGCGGCTCGCCGGCCCGTGCGTCGTCGAGGAGCCGACGGCGACGACGTACGTGCCCGAGGGATGGTCCGCCCGCGCGGACCGGTTCGGCAACCTGGTGCTGGAGGCCGGCGAATGAATCCCGTCACCCTCTCCGTCATCGGCCACGCCTTCGCGGCGACCGCGGAGGAAATGGGCGTCAACCTCTACCGCTCCGCGCATTCGACCATCGTCCGCGAGGTGCGCGACATCGCGACGGCGATCCTCGACCCCCGCGGCAACACCGTCGCGATCGCGAACTACATCCCGCAGCTGCTGAACGCGATCGACCCGGCCGCCGCGGCGATCGCCGAGCAGTACGCGTTCGCCGAGCTGGCCGACGGCGAGGCCTTCGTCCTCAACGATCCCTTCCACGGCGGCCAGCACATCAACGACGTGCTGCTGTTCACGCCGATCCGCCTCGACGGACGGCTGCTCGGCGTCACCTGCGCGAACGTCCACCACCTCGACCTCGGCGGCGGCGCCGCGGCCAGCAACGCGCGCGCGACTGACGTCTTCCAGGAAGGCATCGTCTTCCCGCCGATGCGCATCCCGCTGGACGCCGGCTGGCGGACGTCGCCGTTCGGCAAGTTCCTCGGCGCGAACGTGCGCGCCCCGCGCACGGTGCTGGCGGACTTCGACGCCCAGATCGCCGCCTGCCGCACCGGGGAGGCGCGGGTGCGGGCGCTCGCCCGCAAGTACGGAGCGGACGCGATCGCGGAGTTCATGACGGACGTCCAGGACTACGGGGAGCGCATCTCCCGCCAGGCGATCGGCGCGATTCCGGACGGCGAGTACCGCGGCGAGGCGTTCATGGAGGACGACGGGACGGGCGCCGGCCCGTTCTACGTCCGCGTGGCGGTCCGCATCGCCGGCAGCGAGATGACGATCGACTTCGCCGGCACCGACGGACAGGCCAAGGGCTTCATCAACGTGCCGTGGGGGTCGACGCTCTCGAGCGTGCGCACCACGGTCGTGGCCATCCTCGGCGTCACGCACATGCTCGTCAACGCCGGCAGCATGCGGCCGGTGCACGTCACGGCGCCGCTCGGCTCGCTCGTCAATCCGCGCTGGCCGGCCGCGACGCGGGCGCGCACCAGCGCCTGCTACAAGATCTTCGACGCGATCAACATGGCGCTCGCGCCGGTGCTGCCGAAGCAGGTCACGGCACCGGGCTTCGACGCGCAGACCGGGATCACGTTCGGCCAGCGCGCGGGAGGCCACACCCGCATTCTCTCGGAGGTGCTCGGCGCGGGGAACGGCGCGCTGTGGTGCCAGGACGGCGCCGACGGCATGATCATGCACCTCACCAACGGCCACAACACGCCCGTCGAGTCGGTGGAGATCGAGTTCCCGTTCCTCGAGGTGCTGCGGTACCGCCTCGTCCCGGACTCAGGCGGCGACGGCGAGTACCGCGGCGGACTCGGGATGGAGCGCGCCTACCGGATCCTCGCGGACGACGTCACCTTCGGATTGCACTCCGACCGCCACCGTCACGGCGCGCCGGGCCTCTTCGGGGGCGGGACCGGGGCCCCCGGGGCCTGCGTGCTCGTTCGCGACGGGACGGCGCGCGTGCTCGGGTCCAAGGTGCACGAAGCGCTGCGCGCGGGGGATCGCCTGGTCGTGCGGGCGGGCGGCGGCGGCGGCTACGGACCGGCGGAGCGCCGCCCCGCGGAGCGTCTGGACAAGGACACGCGGGAGGGCCGGCAGACGCGGGGCGGAGCCGTCCCGGATCCGACGGAAGGGCTCTAAGCGCCGCCGGCCGCGGACGAGGTCCGCGCGCCGAAGTAGCCGATCACCGCGTCCGCCACGTAGGCGAGGTGTTCGTCCGTCATGTGCGGGCCGCACGGCAGCGACAGCGTCTCGCGGCAGAGCCGCTCGGCCACGGGAAACTGTCCCGGACGCGTCCCGTACTGCTCCATCATCGGACGCGCCAGGTGCAGCGGCGTCGGATAGAGCGCAATGGCCTCGATCCCGCGCGCGGCCAGCGCCTCCCGCAGGGCCTCCCGCTCCGGACTCCAGACGGCGTAATGCAGGTACGATGGCGCGGCCCACGGCCGCGACGGCGGGAGCCGCAGCGGGAGCGCGGCGTCCTGGAAGCGCGCCGTGTAGTACGCGGCCGCCCGGCGCCGGTGCGCGACGAACGCGGGCAGCGCCCGGAGATCCAGCCGCGCCAGCGCGGCGCACAGCTCGGTCATGTGCATGTTGTAGCCGACCCAGCGCTGGTCGTACCACGTCGTGTCCGTCCGGCGGACGAAGCTGATCCGCTCGTCACGCACGCGCCCCTGGTCCCGCAGGCTGGCGAGCCCTTCCGCGAGGTCCCGGTCGTCCGTCACCGCGCCGCCTCCGGGGCCGAACGCGCTGATCATCTTCCCGGAGAAGCTGAAGAACCCCATGTCGCCGATGCCGCCGGCGCGACGGCCCTTGTACTCTGCGCCGAGCGCGTGCGCCGCGTCCTCGATCACGAAGAGCCCGTGCCGGCGCGCCGTCTCCATGATCGGATCCATGTCGCACGGAAAGCCGTAATCGTGGATCGCGACGACCGCGCGGGTGCGCGGCGTCACCGCGGCCGCGACGGCGTCGGGCAGGATGTTCGACGTCTCGGCGTCCACCTCGGCGAACACCGGCGTGGCGCCGCGCTTCACGACCGCCGCGAGCACCCCCACGTAGCCGTTGGCCGGGAGGATGACCTCGTCGCCGGAACCGATGCCCTTCGCGTCGAGGGCGAGCAGGCAGACGGACGTGCCGGAGTTCGCGGTCACGCCGTAGCGGCGCCCGCACCAGGCGGCCAGCTCGGCTTCAAACCGCTCGGTCTCTTCCCCGCCGTACGTCTTGCCGGTCTCGAGGACCTCGAGCGCCTTCTGCCGCTGCTCGGGCGTCGGGGTCATCTTGCGGTTTGGAATGTGCATGCGCGCACCACCGGTGAATGAGAGTCGGGACGTCATACGGCTTCGATGAGCGCGGCGCGGGTCCTATAGCGGCGCGGTCGGTCCGCGGCGCAGCCACCGGCCGCGGCCGCGCGCGGCGGTGACCCCGGTCCGGTCCAGCACGATCTCCCCGCGGCTGATCGTATAGACCGGCCATCCGCGGACGGCGCGGCCGTCGTACACGGAATACCCGGCGCGGGAGTGCATCGACGTGCCATCCACCGTCCGGGACGCCTCGGGGTCCCAGATCACCACGTCGGCATCCGACCCGACCGCGATCGTCCCCTTCCGTGGATAGAGCCCGAAGAGCTTCGCCACGTTCGTGCTGGTCAGCTCGACGAACCGGCCGAGCGAGATCCGGCCGGCGCGGACGCCCTCGGAAAAGAGCATGGGCATCAGCGTCTCGAGGTCGGCGACGCCGTTCCGCACCGTCGCCACGGTGAGCGACGGATCGAGCTTCTGCCGCAGCGTCCACGGAGCGTGGTCGGTGCAAACGCTCTGGATCTCGCCGCCGGCGAGGCCGGCCCAGATCGCCGCCACGTCGGCCGCCTCGCGAAGCGGCGGGGCGCCGGTGTACTTCGGGCCGTCCGGCTCCGCGAAGCGCTCCCGGGTCAAGTACAGATAGAGCGGCCGCGTCTCGACGTACACGCGGAGCCCGTCCGCGCGCGCGGCGCGGCAGCGGCCGAGCGCCGCGGCCGACGACAGGTGCACCACGTAGATCGGCGCGCCGGTGGCCTGCGCGAGCGCGATCGCCCGCTCGGTGGCGACGGACTCCGTGTAGACCGGGCGGCTCTCCGGGTAGTGCGCGAGGCCGTCGCGGCCCTCTTCGGCGAGGCGCGCCTTGAGAAACCGCTGCAGCCCGCCGTCCTCGCAGTGCATCAGTGTGATCAGGCCGGTGTCCGCCGCCGCGCGCATCGCGCGAAGATACCCGTCGATCTCGGCGTCGAAATTGTCGCGGCTCATGAAGAGCTTCAGGCTCGTGTGCCCCTGCGCCGCCAGCCCGGCGACCTCGTCGACGGCGCCCGCCGTCGGGTCGGTCAGGACGGGATGCAGGATGAAGTCGACGGCCGCGTCGCGCGCGGCCGCCTCGAGATCGCGCGCGAGCGCGTCCCGCAGACGCTCGCCCGCCCACTGGAACGTCATGTTGCCGATCGTGGTGATGCCGCCCGCGATGGCGGCCTGCGATCCGGTGAAGAAGTCGTCGACCCACAACTCGCGGCCGGGCTCCGGCCGCGCGGCCTGGCTCAGATGGACGTGGACATCCACCCCGCCCGGGAACACGTAAAGCCCCGCCGCGTCGATTTCCGTGCGCCCGCGCATCTCGCCGCCGAGCTGCGCGATCTTCCCGCCCCGCACGCCGACGTCGGCCGCTCCGTGCGCGGCGGCGGTGACGACCGTCCCGCCGCGGATTACGAGGTCACATTCCACGGGGCGCCCGGGAGGGCTAGTTGAGGTAGCGGGCCGGGTCCACCGGCACGCCGTTCCGCCGCACCTCGAAGAACAGATGCGGTCCGGTGCTCCAGCCGGAATTGCCGATGCGCCCGATCTCCTGGCCGCGCGCGACCGTTTGGCCGGGGCTCACGAGCGCGAGCGAGAGGTGCGAGTACGTCGTCTCGAGTCCGCCGCCGTGATCCAACACGATAATCCGCCCGTAGCCGGATTCCCATCCGACGAAGCGGACGAGACCGGCCCGCGCGGCGGTGACGGGCGAGCCATACCGCGTCGCGATGTCCAGGCCTGTGTGAAACTCGGGCCTCCCGAAGAGGGGGTGGATGCGCCAGCCGAAGCGCGACGTGATGACGCCCCCCGACGGCCGCAGCAGGACAAGAGGCAGAGTCGCGCCCGCGACAGGCGGCGCCGCGGCGGCCGTCACGCCCGCGGGCCCCGGCTCCGGCGGCACATCGCCGGTATCGTCCCTCCTCGGTGACAATTCGGCGTCGCCGGCGTGGATGGCCCGGGGCCGGTTGAGCGGCAGGGCCAGGTCTCCGGACAGACCGAGCGCCGCCGCGAACTGCAGCACGCCGGGCGCCGGCGCTCTCAGGATGGCCGGCGGTGCGTTGCCGGTGATAATCGCGGCAGGGGCCGCCGGGCGATCGCCGGCCGCCGGCCCGCGCTCCCCGCGCCCGTAGCCGCCGGTCGCCGCCGCGATCCCGATTCCCAACACGCCGCATGCGGCGGCGATAGACACGGTACGCCGCATGTTGACAGCCCTACGCCTCCTTGAGGTCGCCATGGATCCTCCCGTGCGTACTTCGCGAGTGGGCGGGGTCGAAACAACAGACAGTCGTGGGTTGGGCGGGCGCCGGCTCGGGACTTGGTTCACGGTGACGCGGTCGGGAGCCGGGTCCGAACGGTGTCTACTGGCTTACCCCTACAATTCTTCTTGGGGCGGAGCGGCGGGGATTCCTTCCGCGCGGGGGCCCCCGCCGAGGGAAATTAGAGGGAAATTAGTTGAGGTAGCGGGCCGGGTCGACCGGTGTACCGTTCCGCCGGACCTCAAAGAAGAGGTGCGGTCCGGTGCTCCAGCCGGAGCTGCCGATGCGTCCGATCATCTGGCCCTCCGCGACGCGCTGCCCGGGGGTCACCTGCGCCGCGGACAGGTGCGAATACGCGGTCTCGAAGCCGCCGTCGTGCGCGAGCACGACGATGCGGCCGTAGCCGGACTTCCAGCCGACGAAGCGCACCACGCCCGTGCGCGCCGCGACGACCGGCGATCCGTAGCGCGTCGCGATGTCCATGCCGGTATGAAATTCACGGCCCCCGAAGATCGGATGAACCCGCCAGCCGAATCGAGACGTGACGATACCGCGCGACGGCCACAGCAGCGCCAAACGGCGGGCCGCCACGAACACCGCCGCCGCCGGGGGAGGCGCCGGCGCGCCGGCTGATGCCGCCACAGGGGGTACGGAGACATGCCGCGGCACCGGAGCGCCGGCGGGCGGGATCGTCAAGACCCGTCCCAGCCGCAGCACCGCGTTCTCGGATAGGCCGTTCACGGCGGCCAACGCCCCGACGCCGACGCCCGCGGATGCGGCGATGTCCCAGAGCGTGTCGCCTGCGACAACCGTGTGCGTCGCAACGACCGGCGCCGGCCGGGTCTCGGGCGGCGACGAGATGGACGCCTCCGGCGAGTCCGCGGGCACCGGCGAGGGTTGCGCGCTTCGGACCTGCCGCGGAGATGACTCCAGCGCCGCCATGAGCACGCAGACCGCGCAGAACAAGACGGCGGCCGCGAGCCTCCATAGGGTCGTCATCGACCCTCCTGTGAAGCGTTCGGGTGCGCGTTGCCGTGCAGGGGTGAACCGGCGGGCGATCATGCGGGATGTGGGCGCCGGCGTCTTGGCGCTGCGAGGACGCGCCAACCGGAAGCCGGCGCTCGAACGGGATCTTCTGGCTTTCCCCCCGGTGCCTGTGTTTTACCTGGGCCGCGTGTATTCCTGCGGGTGTGCTCCGCCTATGTGTCTTCTTCGGCGCTCTTGATGATCGATCGCAGGAAGCCCTGATTGTTGGGCGTCTTGCGGAGCCGGTCGAGAATCAACTCCGTCATCGCGACCGTGTCGAGCGACTCGAGGCTCTTCCTCAAAACCCAGACCTTGCGCAGCTCCTCATCGGTCAGCAGCAGTTCCTCGCGCCGGGTGCCGGACAGCTTGATGTCGATCGCCGGGAACGTCCGCCGCTCCTGCAGCTTGCGGTTGAGGTGGAGCTCCATGTTGCCGGTGCCCTTGAACTCCTCGTAGATCACGTCGTCCATCCGGCTGCCGGTGTCGATCAGCGCCGTCGCGACGATCGTGATGCTGCCGCCCTCCTCGATCTTCCGCGCGGCGCCGAAGAAGCGCTTGGGGCGGTGCAGCGCCGCGGGGTCGAGACCACCGGAGAGCGTCCGGCCGCTCGGCGGGATGACGAGGTTGTTGGCCCGGGAAAATCGGGTGAGGCTGTCGAGCAGGACGACGACGTCGCGCCCGCCTTCGACGAGGCGCTTGGCGCGCTCGAGCACGAGGTCGGCGACCTGCACGTGCTCTTCCGGCGGCCGGTCGAACGTCGACGCGACGACCTCCGCCTCCACCGAGCGGCGCATGTCGGTGACTTCCTCCGGCCGCTCGTCGAGCAGCAGCACCATCAGGTAGACCTCCTGGTGGTTCTGCACCATGCTCTGGCCGATCTTCTTGAGCAGGGTCGTCTTGCCGGCCTTCGGCGGCGAGACGATCATCGCGCGCTGGCCTTTGCCGATCGGCGCGAAGAGGTCCACGATGCGCACGGTGAGATCGCTCTGCGGCAGCTCGAGCTTGAGCCGCTCGTGCGGGAAGACCGGCGTCAGCTTCTCGAAATCCGGCCGCGAGCGCGCCTGTTCCGGATCGAGGCCGTTGACCGCCTCGACCCGCAGCAGCGCGTAGTATTTCTCGTTGTCCTTGGGCGCCCGAACCTGTCCGAGCACTTCGTCGCCGACACGCAGGCCGAACCGCTTGATCTGCGATGGGGAGACGTAGATGTCCTCGGATCCCGGCAGGTAGCCGCTCGTGCGGAGGAACCCGTACCCCTCCTGCATGATCTCGAGGATGCCGGAGCGGAACATCAGTCCGCTCTGCTCGGTTTGGGCTTGCAAGATCTTCATGATCAGCTCCTGTTTACGGTAGCGTCGGAAATTCTGAACGTTCAGTTCTTTGGCGAGGTCCTGCAGCTCGTCGAGACTCTTGCCCTCCAGCTCCGCGATCGCCACGCCGCCCCACCTCCACGCCTGCCGGCCCGCCGTGCCCGGCCGCGGTGGCGCGGCCCGCCGGCGTCGCGGGTCGGGGTGCGGGGTCCGCGCTAGGGACCGGTCGCCTCGATATACCCTGCGCGCCCCCGCGGGCCCGTGAGCAGCAGCAGAATCTTGTCGTTCGGCTTGAGATCGGCGGCCGCCGCCGGCTTGTCGTTGCGGTAGATCGCGACCTGCGGCGTCAGCGCGTAACTCGTCACGGCTTTCTGATCGTTGGCCACCGTGATGTCGCCCTGCGCGATCGACGCGAGGGTACCCTTCACATAGTTGAAGCGGCTCTGCGCCTCCATGATCGCCGAAACCGCGCCCGCCGCCTCGCCGCGCGTGGTCGGCGCGTTCGGCCGGAACGCGTTGTTCGTCACGGCGAGGAGCTTGTGGTCGATCGCGACCGCGACGTACCCGTGGAGCGGCGCCGGGATGTCAGCGGCGTCGGAGACCGCGAGCTGCGCCTGCGCCTTCTGCGTTGCCTCACCCTGCAGCCCCAGCGCCCGCACCAGCAGCGCCGAGAACTCCGCACGGGTCACCTGGGCGGCCGGCCGGAAGGTGTTGTCGGGAAAGGCCGTGAGGATGCCCTTCTGAAATTCCAAGTTTACGGTCACCGGCTTGTCCTTCAGCGTGAACACGGCCGAAATGTTGTAGGTGCCCGGCCCGACCACATGGCTGTCCTGGTCCTTCTGCAGCCAGCGTGTATTGAAGGTCATCGACTTCCCCGAGGCCAGGAACAGGGGCTGCGGGTTCGGCACGAAGGTCTGGCCGAGCGACCACCGTGCGATCTGCTCTTCGCCGCGCTTGATCACGAAGTCGTAGTACTGCGTCGTCGGAAACTCGAACTTCACGTCTTCCTTGCCGGTATTGGTGATCGTGAACGTCAGGTCCACCGGATCGTCGATGCCGTACACCGCCCGGTCGGTCGTGAGGGTGTACGCGACGGCATCCTGCGTGACCGTCGCCTTCTGCTGCGACGCCGCGCCGGTGTTCAGGAGGGCGGCGATCGTCGGCCGCACTGCCTCGGGGATATCCGCGAGATCCTTGAAGTTCGGGATCGTCCCGCTGCCCTTGACGTCCAGGCCGCGCGCCAGCGCCTCGACGACCGTGAGGCGCGTGATCGGCTGATCGGGCTTGAACGTCCCGTCCGGATAGCCGGTGATGACGCCGACGACCGACAGCTTCTCGATCGCGCGCGCGTAGGGGTTGTTCTGCGTGTCCGAGTACGCGCCCGCGGTACCCGCGAGCGCGAGCGCCATGCCTGCCGCGGCCGCCAGGGCCGCCAGCCGTTGTGTGATTGTCCCTGTCCTCATCATCGTTGCTCTCCTCCCCCTCACTCTACCCAGCGGCGTTCTGCCAAAGACCCGGCCCGCGTCCTCGCCGCCGCGGGTGCCGGTGGACGCGGCCGGGGCGTGACGTCGCGGCACCTGCGGCCGCGCGCGGGCTCAAAGGCATCGCCGGCTGGAGACGTCGGCTGTCGTGGGTCTCTCGTCGCGATCGGACAAAGCGCGGACGGGCCATGTGAACGTTGCGCCGCGTATTCGCCGTACCCTGAAGTTCTCCTGCCGCCTGTGTCGGCCACTCAAACCCTCGTTTTGATTTCATGGTGGCCGGGGCGCTTTGGCCCGCGCCGCAGGCCCAGGAGTCGACCGGCACGGGGCCGCGCCCCCAAGGGCGCCCCCGTATCTGCGATTGCCTACATTCGCTCGACGGCCGTCACTCCGGCGAGATCGAGCGTGTTGCGCAGCACCCGCCGCGCCGCGTCGACCAGGACGAGCCGGGCCGCCGTCACCGCCGCGTCGTCGGTCAGGACCCGGCACTGTCCGTAGAATACGTGAAACGCCTCGGCGAGTTCCCTCGCGTACGCGCACAGGCGCTGAGGCTCCCGCCGCGTCCCGGCCGCGAACACTACGTCCGGCATCGCGACGATCCGCTTCGCGAGAGTCCATTCTTCGGGCGTGCGCAGCGGGAGAAGATCCGTCCGCCCGGCGTCCGGCAGCGGTACACCCTGGCGTTCCGCTTCCCGGAGAATGCTCGAAATACGGGCGTGCGCGTACTGGACATAGTATACCGGATTTTCGGCCGATTGGCGCGTCGCCAGGGCAAAATCGAAATCCATCGGCACGGACGGGCTCGTCATGATGAAGAAGAACCGCGCCGCGTCCCGGCCGACGGCCTCGATCAGCTCGCCGAGCGTGACGAACTCGCCGCTGCGCTTGCTCATCCGCACGGCCTCGCCCTCGTTGCGCAGCCGGACGTGCTGATACAGGATGACCTCGACGCTGTCCGGATCGTAGCCGAGGGCCTGGAGGCCGCCGCGGACGCGCGCCGTGTCGCCGATGTGGTCGACGCCCCAGACGTCGATGAGGTGCTCGAAGCCGCGCGCGTACTTGTCGACGTGGTACGGGATGTCGGAGGCAAAGTAGGTCGGCCGCCCGTCCCGGCGCACGACGACGCGGTCCTTGTCGTCCCCGAATTGCGTGGAGCGGAACCACAAGGCGCCGTCCTGCTCGTACACCACGTCACGGCGCCGCAGTTCTTCGAGGCAGCGCTCCACGGCGCCGCTCTCGTGCAGGCTCCGCTCGCTGAACCAGCGGTCGAAGGTGATCCCGAACGCCTCGAGCGTCGCGCGGATCTGGTCCAGCATGAGGCGCAGCGCGGTGTCGCGGATGTGGCTCAGGCGCTGCTCCGGCGGCATCGCGAGCACCTGCCGGCCGCTCTCCCGGACGAGGTGCGCGGCGATGTCCCGCACGTAGTCGCCCTGGTAGCCGTCTTCCGGAAACTCCGCCGGCTCGTTCAGCAATGCCATGTAGCGCGCTTCGACGGAACGGGCGAGCGTATCGACCTGGGTGCCGTAATCGTTCACATAGTACTCGCGCCCGACCTCGTATCCCAAGGCGTCGAGCAGCCGCGCGATCGTCTCGCCGACGGCCCCGTTGCGCCCCGTGCCGACGTGAAGCGGCCCGGTCGGGTTCGCGCTGACGTACTCGACCAGCACCCGCCGTCCGCCGCCGGTGTCGCTGCGGCCGAACCGCCGGTCCTCCGCGTGCACCCGCCGCAGCCACCGGTGCATGAACGCGGGCGCAAGATGCAGGTTCAGAAAGCCGGGCCCGGCGATCTCGACGGCGCGGAGCGCGTCCGACGGGACGGCCAGTTGGGCTTGAATCGCGGCGGCGATCTCCCGGGGCGGGCGGCCCAGCGTGCGCGCCAGCACGAGCGCGGCGTTCGCCGCGTAGTCGCCGTGCCGGGGGTCGCGGGGCGGCTCGACCTCGAAGGCCGGGAGCGGGTCGGGAGGCGCGGGAAGGGCGCCGGCGGCCGCCGCGCGCCCGATCGCGTCCGCGACGAGCTGCCGCAGTTCCTGGGTGACCACGCTACAGCCGGACTTCGCCCACGCGGCTCGGGTCCTGGATGTGGATGGTGTCGATGAAGCGCACCTGCCGGGTCTGGGCCGTCATGACGATCGAATGCGTGCGGACGCCGCCGCCGAAGAAGCGCACGCCGCGGAAGAGGTCGCCGTCGGTGATGCCGGTCGCCGCGAACAGCAGGTTGCCGCCCGGACACAGCTCGTCGGTGCGGAAGATCCGCTCGGGATCGGTAATCCCCATCTCGTGCGCCCGCTCCCGCTCGCCGTCGTTGCGGTACCAGAACCGTCCCTGGATCTCGCCGCCGAGGCAGCGCAGCGCCGCGGCGGTGAGCACGCCCTCGGGCGCGCCGCCGATGCCCATCACGGCGTGCACCGCCGTGCCGGAGACCGCGGCCGAGATCGCCGGCGCGACGTCGCCGTCGGAGATCAGCTTGATCCGCGCGCCGGCCGCCCGCACCGCGGCGATGAGATCGGCGTGCCGCGGCCGGTTGAGGATGACGACTGTGATATCCTCGATCCGGCGCCGGAGACACTCCGCCAGCACTTGTAAATTGCGCTGCGGCGGCCAGCGGAGATCCACTTTGCCCGCCGCCTGCGGCGGCACGACGAGTTTCTCCATGTAGATGTCGGGCGCGTGGAGGATGCCGCCGCGCTCCGCGACGGCCAGCATGGCGATCGCGTTCGGCAGGCCGTTCGCCACCAGGTTGGTTCCCTCGACGGGGTCCACCGCGATGTCGACGGCGAGTCCCTTCCCGGCCCCGACGTCCTCCCCGATGAAGAGCATCGGCGCCTGATCGCGTTCGCCCTCGCCGATCACCACGCGGCCGTGAATCGGGAGATCCGCCAGCATCTCCCGCATCGCGGTCACCGCGGCCTGATCGGTGCGATCGGTATCGCCCTCGCCCATGTGACGGCCGGCCGCGATCGCCGCCGCCTCCGTTACCTTGACCACGTCGAGGACGAGCGTCTGCTCCATGAGCGTCCTCCCCCCTCGCAGGGACAGGCCGGGCCGCCTCGCGGCCCGGCGCGTTACTTGGGTTCGGCGGGCCGTTCGGCCAGGACGACGGGGACCTGCCGGCTCCCGGTCCCGCGCACGACCGTCAGCGTGACGGTGTCGCCGATCTTCCTGTTGACGATATCGCGGACGAAGTCGCTCCAGGTGTCGACCTGCTCGGACCCCACCGCGGTGACGATGTCGCCCGAGGCGATGCCGGCCTTCGCCGCCGGCGACCCGGACTCGACGCTGCGGACCAGCACGCCGTGCTTCGCGCCGAGGTTGTACGCCTGTGCCGTCTGCGCGTCCACGTCGCCGCCGTAGACGATGCCGACCCACGGCCGCACGATGTGGCCGAGCGCGATCAGCTGCTGCATCTCAGACCGCGCGAGGTCGCTCGGGATCGCAAACCCGATGCCCTGGGCGTTCGGGATGATCGCCGTGTTGATGCCGACGACGTGGCCCGAGGTGTCCACCAGCGCGCCGCCGCTGTTGCCGGGATTGATCAGCGCGGAGGTCTGAATCAGATTCTCGACGATCAGGTTCGGCAGCTGAATGTTGCGGTTGAGCGCGCTGATCACGCCGGTCGTCACGGTGCTGCCGAGCCCAAACGGGTTCCCGATCGCGATCGCCGTCTGGCCGACCTGCAGATCGCCGCTCGATCCGAGCTGGGCGGCCGGCAGCGATTCCGGCGACGCCACCTTGATCACGGCGAGATCCGCGATCGGGTCCGTCCCAACGATCTTGCCGGTGAGCACCTTGCCGCTCAGCAGCGTGACCTTGATCGTCTGCGCGCCCTGAACCACGTGGTTGTTCGTCAGAATGTAGCCGTCCGACCGCACGATCACTCCGGACCCCGCGCCCTGCTGCGGAAACACGCCGAACATCGTCTGGACCTGCGCTTCCGTGTCGATATTGACGACGGAGGGGCGCACGCGCTTGACCACGTTGATGACGACGCGCTCGTCCGGCGTCAGCCCGGCCGCCGGGGCGGGCGCCGGGACCGCCGGCACCTGGGCGGCCGGCGGGTTGGCCGGCGGCGCGGCCGACGGCACCGACGGCTGCTGCGGCGCGGCCGCCTGCGGGTGCCCCGAAAAGACCGGATGGAAGTATTGCGGAAGCAGGACGCCGCCGAGTCCCGCGCCTACCACCACGGCGGCCAGGACGAGCACCACGGCAGCGGCATACCCAAGCCGTCCGCGGCGGAGCCCGCCCGGAGTCTCAGTCACCATCGAAGAATCCCTCCCTGACGTTCCCGGCGTTTCCATTATAACATCCGGTAAGATATGCCCCGGCCGCCGGCGGGCGCGTGCGTTTGCCGCATCCGGGGGCGTACGGTATAATCGCGCCGTGGCGAAACCCTCGGGGTTCCGGGCCGTCCCGTGCTGAACTGGCTGAGCCGGCCAAAGGTCGCCTCCTCCGGACGCCGGGAGATCCCCGCAGGCCTCTGGATTAAGTGTCCCCGCTGTGCCGGCCTGATCTACCGCCGCGAGCTCGAGCGCGCCTACCGGGTGTGCCCGAAGTGCGGCTACCACCACCGCCTTTCCGCCGCGGAGCGCCTCGCCCTGGTGCTGGACGCCGGGTCGTTTCAGGAGTTCGACGGGCATCTCGCCCCCGATGACCCCTTGGGATTTGTCGACGAGAAGCCCTACCCGCAGCGGGTGGACGAGGCGCAGCGGCGCACGTCGATGCCCGAAGCCGTCCTGACCGGAATCGGGACGGTCGAGGGCGCCGGGCTTGTCGCCGCGGCGATGGAGTTCGGATTTCTCGGCGGCAGCATGGGCGCCGTCGTCGGGGAGAAGATCGCCCGGGCGGCCGAACGCGCCGCGGAGGCGCGCACCCCGCTCGTCGTCTTCTCCGCCTCCGGGGGCGCGCGCATGCAGGAAGGCACCCTGTCGCTCATGCAGATGGCGAAAACCAGCGTGGCGCTGGGCCGCCTCGGGGACGCCGGCGTCGCGTTTCTCTCGGTGCTGTGCGACCCGACGACCGGCGGCGTCGCCGCGAGTTTCGCGTTTCAAGGCGACGTGGTGCTGGCCGAACCGGGCGCCCTCATCGGGTTCGCGGGCCGCCGCGTCATCGAGCAGACCATTCGTCAGAAGCTTCCCGACGGCTTTCAAACCGCCGAGTTCGTGCTCGAGCACGGACTGATCGACGCGATCGTCCCCCGCGCCGAGCTGCGGGCCACGCTCGGCCGCCTGCTGCGGCTGTGCGGCGCGCCGGTCGATTCAGCCTGGGTCGAAGCCGACGGCGCCGCGGGCTGGGCCGCGGAGGAGGTCACCGCCGGTGAGCAGCCAGGCGTCTGACGCGCCGCTGCCCCCGGGCGGGCTCGCCGCCGGCTCCCCGGTTCTGCCCTCCCCGCCGGCGGGTGACGCCCTCGAGCGCACCCTCGCCGAGGTCGAACGTGAGATTCGCGAGCTCCGGAAGATCACGAACGAGCAGCGCATGGATCTGAACTCGCAGATCGCGATCCTCGAGGCCCGGGCGCAGGAGCTGCGCGAGGCAATCGCGCGCGACCCGTCGCCGTGGCAGACCGTCCAGCTGGCCCGCCATCCGGAACGGCCGAAGGTCGGCGACTACATCGCGGCGCTGGCGCGGGACTTCGTCGAGCTGCACGGCGACCGCATGTACCGGGACGACCCGGCGATCGTCGCGGGGCTCGGATGGATCGACATGCCGTCCGGCGGCGCAGGCACGGCAGTGGCGCTGATCGGCCACGCGAAGGGACGCGACACGCGGGAAAACATCGCGCGCAACTTCGCGATGCCGAACCCCGAAGGGTACCGCAAGGCCGTCCGCGTGATGAAGCTCGCGGAGAAGCTGCGGTGTCCGGTCGTCACCCTGATCGATACGCCCGGCGCCTATCCCGGCAAGGACGCCGAAGAGCGCGGCCAGAGCGAGGCGATCGCGCGCGCGCTGCTGGAGATGGCGCGGCTGCGCACGCCGATCGTCACGGTCATCACCGGCGAGGGCGGCAGCGGCGGGGCGCTCGCGATCGGCATCGGCGACGTCGTGCTGATGCTCGAACACGCCGTCTATTCCGTGATCTCGCCGGAGGGCTGCGCGGCGATCCTGTGGCGCGACGGCACGAGAAGCCGCGAGGCGGCGGCGGCGCTCCGGATCACCGCGCCCGATCTCGCGGGCTTCGGCATCGTCGACGAGATCATACCCGAGCCGGCCGGCGGCGCCCACGCGGACCGCGGCGCCGCCGCGAACGCGGTGGCCGGGGCCGTCCGGCGTAGGCTCGGCCTCCTGCTCGGCCGCCCCCTCGACGCGCTGCTCGACGCCCGCTACGAGAAGTTCCGCCGCATCGGGCGCGTCCGGGAGATGGACGTGTCCGCGGCGCCCGCCGGCGGCGCCGCCCCGCCGGTGACCCCGGGCCGATGAGCGACCACGACCGGCTCGACCTCGACGAGATCCGCGCGATCATCCGCCTCGCCACGGAGGCGGACATCGCCGAGCTCGTCGTCGAAGCGGCGCACGTCAAAGTCCACGTGAAGAAGACGGCCGCGGGAACGGCCCCGGCGTCCGTCTCCGCCGCGGTGCCCGGCGGGACCGCCGCGGCCCCGCCGGAGGCGGGCGGGCACGCCGCGACATCCGACGGGACCCGGCCCGCGGGCGAAGGCACGGCGCGCTACGTGCCGATCGTCGCGCCGATGGTCGGTACGTTTTACCGGGCGCCGAAGCCCGACGCCCCGCCCTTCGTCAACGAGGGCGACGTGGTGCAGACCGGGCAGACCGTCTGCGTGCTCGAAGCGATGAAGATGTTCAACGAGATCCCAAGCGAAGTCGCCGGCCGCGTCGTCCGCGTCCTGGCCGAAAACGGCGCGCCGGTGGAGTACGGACAGCCCCTGTTCCTCGTCGACCCCGCCGCCTGACCCGCCCCGATGTTCAAGAAGGTTCTGATCGCCAACCGCGGGGAGATCGCCGTGCGCGTCATCCGCGCCTGCCACGAGCTCGGCATCCGGACGGTGGCGATCTATTCGGACGCGGACCGCGGCGCGCTGCACGTGCAGATGGCCGACGAGGCGTTCTGCGTCGGCCCGGCCCAGGCCCGCGACAGCTACCTCAACGTCCCGAACATCATCAGCACGGCCGAACTGCTCAACGTCGACGCGATCCATCCCGGCTACGGGTTCCTCGCCGAGAACGCGCACTTCGCCGAGGTCTGCCGCGACTGCAAGATCACGTTCATCGGGCCGTCTCCCGAAGCGATCGCCAAGATGGGCAACAAGTCGCAGGCGCGGGAGATCATGCGCCGCGCCGGCGTCCCGGTCATCCCCGGCAGCACGGGGCCCGTCCGCGACGAGGCGGCCGCGCTCGCGACGGCGCGCGCGATCGGCTACCCGCTGATCATCAAGGCCGCCGCCGGCGGCGGCGGCCGCGGTATGCGGGTCGTGCATACGGCCGACGATGTGCGCCGGGCGCTCGCCGCGGCGCACGTGGAGGCGGAGGCGGCGTTCGGCGACGGCGCGCTGTACGTCGAGAAATACCTCGAAGAGCCCCGCCACGTGGAGGTACAGATCCTCGCCGACGGGCGCGGCGCGATCGTCTCGCTCGGCGAGCGCGACTGCTCGGTGCAGCGCCGCCACCAGAAACTGCTCGAAGAGGCGCCGTCGCCCGGGGTGACGCCCCGCCTCCGGCGCGCCCTCTCCCGGGCCGCGGTGCGGGCGGCCGAGGTGGTGGGCTACGCCAACGCCGGGACGGTCGAGTTTCTCGTGGACCACGGCGAGCACTTCTACTTCATGGAGATGAACACGCGCGTGCAGGTCGAGCACCCGGTCACGGAGACCGTGACCGACGTGGACATCGTGAAGGAACAGATCCGGATCGCCGCCGGCGAGCGCATGACACTCCCCCGCGAGATCGAGCCGCGGGGACACGCGATCGAATGCCGGGTCAACGCCGAGGACCCGGCGCGCGAGTTTCTGCCGTCGCCGGGGCCGATCACGGCGTTCTTCCCGCCCGGCGGGCCCGGCGTACGGGTGGACACCCACGCGTTTGCCGGCTATACCATCCCGCCCTACTACGACTCGCTGATCGCCAAGGTGATCGCGTGGGGCCGCGACCGCGACGAATCGATCGCGCGGATGACGCGGGCGCTCCGCGAGTTCGAGGTGGGCGGCATCCGGACAACGATTCCGTTTCACCTCACGGTCCTCGACAACGCGTTCTTCCGCCGCGGCGAGGTCTACGTCAACTTCGTCCAGCGCCGCATTGACCTGAGCGCGATCCGGGAGTGACCCCGGTGTAGCGCCGGACGCCGCGTCGAGAGCGCCGCGGCGTCCGGCGCCCAAAGGAGGGGTGCCGGGGCGGCACGAACGGTGCCATTGAGAATACAGGGGGGAGTCGCTCTATGGGTTTCGCACTCGGCATCCTGATCATCCTCGTGCTGATCTTTTGGAACGGCGTCAAGGTCGTGCGCGAATACCAGCGGCTGGTCGTGTTCCGCATGGGCCGCAGCTTTGGTCCGAAGGGGCCCGGCATCGTGTTTCTGATCCCGGTTGTGGACAAGGCGGTGTGGGCGGACCTCCGCGAGGTGTTCCTCGAGATCCCCGCCCAGACGTGCATCACCAAGGACAACGCGCCGATCTCGATCGACTTCCTGATCTACTACAAGGTGATCGACCCGCAGTTGAGCGTCATTCAGGTCGGCAACTTCGCCGGCGCGGCGCAGGGCATCGCGACGACGGGCCTCCGGGCGGTCATCGGCGACATCATCCTCGACGACGTGCTGGCCAAGCGCGACCAGATCAACCAGGTCCTGCGGCTCAAACTCGACGAGGTCACCGAGCGGTGGGGCGTCAAGGTCACCACCGTCGAGATCCGGGAGATCACGCCGCCGAAGGACGTGCAGGAGGCGATGACGCGCCAGATGTCGGCCGAGCGCAGCCGCCGCGCCCTCGTCACCGAGGCGGACGGCAAGAAGCAGGCCGCGATCACGATCGCGGAAGGCGCGAAGCAGGCCGCGATCCTCAACGCGGAGGGCGACCGGCAGGCCGCCATCCTCCGGGCCGAGGGGTTCTCGCTCGCGCTCGACAAGATCTTCAGCGTCGCCAAGACCGTCGACACCAACACGATGAGCCTGCAGTACCTCGAAGCGCTCAAGGCCCTCGGCGCGGGCGCGTCGACCAAGTTCGTGTTCCCCATGGAGTTCGCGCGCTTTCTGCAGCCGTTCGTCGCGCCGCCGGCGAAGGTGGACGGCGGAGGCCGCTGACACCGCGGGGCCGCCGGACAGCCTGATCGACAACTTAGCGGCTAAGTGCATCGGCGGTTGAAGGATTCACGCGCCCGGACTGGGTAAGGAACCCCCCGGTGGCGTAGATACGCTACAGGAGGGGAAGCGTCATGAGCCGATGCGCCGGTGACCCTTGGACGGGCCTCGCCGCGGCGGCGGCCGCGGCCGGGCGCGAATCGTTGCGGTTGATGCAATGCGCCTGCCGGCCCGTTGCGCTCTGGTACGACTTCCAGGAGTTGCGGTACACACGTAACCGGCTCTGGGCGCGGCTCGCAGCCGAGCGCCGGCGATGGCATCTGCGGGAATATGCCCTCGATCTCGCGGAGCCCCCTGTCTATGCCTTTACCACGACCGCCGCCGGTGCGCGGCGTCTGGTTCGGCGCCCTCGCCTTTCCGGCGGAGCCGGCCTCGACGATACGCGGGCGCATGCGCTGGTCTGCACGCTGCGGGAAGACGGCGTCGCGACGTGTCTGTCGGTCGACGGGGAGCTGGACCTGGCCAGCGTGGCGTCGTTCCTCGGCTACTTGAAACGGGCCGGGGACGGCGGGCGACACGTCATCGTGGATCTGCAGAAGCTCCGGTACATCGACTCCTCCGGCATCAACGCGCTGCTGCGCGCCCGCGAGCGATATACGCGGAACGGCCAGCGGATCGTGCTGGCGGACGTTCCGGCGAGGATACGGCGGGTATTAGACATCATCGCGGTGGAAGCGGTCATCCCGATGTTCCCGACGGTCGACGCCGCCCTCGCCGCGCTCCGCGACGGGACGAAGCCGAAGTAACCCCTGGAATCCTCGGGGCCCCCGCCCGCCGCGCGCGGACCGGGGGCCCCGGTCTTGCGGGCCTCCCGGCGCGCGCTACATGATCGCGGCGTGCGTCTCCGGGTTGAAGACGTGCATCTTCTTCATGTTGAAGACGACCTCGGTCGCCTGCCCCATCCGCGCCTGGGTGTGCGCGTCGACCCGCGCGACGAGGCTGTGTTGTCCCGCGGTCAAATACAGGATCACGTCCGACCCGAGCGGCTCGTGGACGTCCACCTGCGCTCGCAGCACCGCCCCGTTGCCGCTGGCGTGCGCGCGGTCGGAGACGTCTTCCGGCCGGATGCCGAAGATGACCGGCTTGCCGGCCCACTCCGCGAGCGGCGACGACAGTTCCGGCGGAACCTCGGCTTTGAAGACGCCGCCGTCGACCATCAGCTTGCCGTCCTGCCGCGCGAGCTTCGTCTCGAGGAAGTTCATCGCCGGCGAGCCGATGAATCCGGCCACGAAGAGGTTCGCCGGCCGGTCGTAGAGGTTCATCGGCGCGTCGACCTGCTGCACGAGGCCGTCTTTCATGACCACGATCCGGTCGCCCATCGTCATCGCTTCGACCTGGTCGTGGGTCACGTACACGGTCGTGGTCTGGAGGCGCGCGTGCAGCTTCTTGATCTCGGCGCGGGTCTGCACGCGCAGCTTCGCGTCGAGGTTGCTGAGCGGCTCGTCCATGAGGAACACCTGCGGCTCCCGCACGATCGCGCGGCCGAGCGCGACGCGCTGCCGCTGGCCGCCCGACAGCTGCTTCGGCTTGCGGTCGAGCAGCGTCTGAATCCCGAGCAATTCCGCGGTCTCTTTGACCCGCCGGTCGATCTCCGGCCGCGCGTACTTGCGCAGGCGCAGCCCGAACGCCATGTTGTCGTAGACCGTCATGTGCGGGTACAGCGCGTAGTTCTGGAAGACCATCGCTATGTCGCGGTCCTTCGGCGCGACGTCGTTCACCACGCGCTCGCCGATGTAGATGTTGCCGGACGTCGCCTCTTCGAGCCCGGCGATCAGCCGCAGGCAGGTCGTCTTGCCGCACCCGGACGGGCCGACGAGGACCGTGAACTGCTTGTCGGGGATGTCGAGGGTGACGTCGTTGACCGCGGTGACCTGGCCGAACTGCTTGATGATGTGCTCGAGCAGGACTTTCGCCATGATCGTGCCTCCCGGCGGAAGACCAGTCTCCGCGCCGCGCCGGTGGCGCCGCGCCTGGGAGTTTCTTCCGCGCGTCCGAGTCCTACGACGCGGGCCGCGGCGGGCCCTTCAGGCTATCCCTCGCGCATCCGCTGCTTGAGGATCGTGATGGCCTCGATCGGCGTCGGATCGACGCCGCGCAGGTAGGCGAGATACACGCTCGTGAGATCGCCGATCAGGACGAGCGAGAGCAGCCGCGCGAGCCGGCTCTCGCCGCACCCGGTGACCTCCTGGACGCCGGCGATGCCCCGCGGCATCGCCTCACAGGCGGCTTCGACCAGCCGGCGCGTCCGGGCGCCCTCCGTTCCCGAGAACAGCACGACCATCTCGAGCAGTCCGGCAATCTCCTCCGCGGCCCCCCACCCCACGACCTCGTTGTGGGCCACCTCGGGGAAGGCGTGCCACGCGGCGACGGTCTTGCTGTTCTCGTTGAACTGGCACTTCCACCGGCGCGCCGCCGGCTCGACCTCCGGACTCGCGGCGAAGACGATGGGGATCCGCCCGTTGACGCGGCCGGCGAGCCGTTTCGCCGCGTTGCGCTCCTCGGGTACCTGGGGGCCGAGGTCCCGGCCGAGCACGTCCAACACGCCCGCGGCTTCTTCGACGTCGGCGGCGCACGGGGGGCACACGTCCCACCGCTCGAGCATCGCAAGCGCCGGGCCGACAAGATACCCGAGCGCCGCGCGCGGCGGCAGACCGCCGGGCACACGCACCAGCGCCCGGCCCCGGGACTCCGCCAGCGCGGCGAGCCGCCCGCCGGAGGTGACCGCCAGCAGCGACGCCCCGGCCGCGACGGCCGATTCGGCGGCCTCGACGGTCTCGTCGGTCTCGCCGGAGTAGCTGGAGGCGACCACCAGGGACTGCGCCCCTATATATGAAGGAAGCCGCGCGTCGCGGACCACCACGGCAGGGAACGGAAGTGCCGGCGCCAGAGCCGCCGCCAGCAGATCGCCCCCGATCGCCGATCCTCCCAACCCCACGAAGATGAGGTGCGCCGGACGGCCGCCGAGGGGCGTGAGATTCGCCGCCCGCCCGAGCCGCCACCCCTCCCGCAGTTGGCGGGGGAGGGACAGCACGGTGTCGAGCATGCCGGAGGGATCCGCGGCGCGGTCCACCGCGCGTTCGTCGAGACTGCGCATCGCGGACTACTTCAGGAGACGGCGGCGGGCGCCCTGCCCGCAGGGGTGCTTCGCGGTGAGCCCGAACGATTGGCGGCGATGCCACTTCGCGGCCACCACGCGACGATCGCGCTCGTGCATTTCACCAGCCCCCCGATCATCGGCGGCGTGGAGGCGGTGCTGGGCCGGCACGCCCGGCTGCTCGCCGAGCGCGGCGTCGACGTCCGCGTCATCACGGGCCGCGGGGGTCCGCTCGGAGGCCGGGTGCGGGTCCGGCGGGTGCCGCTGCTCGACTCCCGGCATCCGCGCGTCCTGGCCGTGACGCAGCAGCTCGCCGAGGGGCGGGTCACCCCGGCCTTCGCGGCCCTCTCGGCGCAGGTCCAGGAGGGGCTCGAGCGCGCGCTCGCCGGGACGTCCGTCTGCGTCGTCCACAACGCGCTCACGCTGCACAAGAACCTCGCGCTCACCGCGGCGCTCCACCGGATCGCGGCGCGGCGGCCGCCGATCCGATTTGTGGCGTGGTGCCACGATCTCGCCTGGACCAACCCGCAGTATCGCGAGGACCTGCATCCCGGCCAGCCGTGGCGTCTGCTCACGACGCCGCTCGCCGGCGCGACGTACGTCACGGTGTCGCGCGACCGCCAGCGCGCCTTGAGCGCGGCGCTGCGCCTCAGCGGGTCGCAGATCGAGATCATCCCAAACGGCATCGATCCCGCGGCGTTCCTCCGCCTCAGTCCCGCGGGCCGCTGGCTCGCGGAGACGCTGCGTCTCTGGGACCAGCAGGTCGTCCTGCTCCTGCCGGTCCGGATCACCCGGCGCAAGCAGATCGAGTACGCGCTGCGCGTGACCGAAGAACTGGTCCGCCGCGAGCTGTCGGTGCGGCTCTTGATCACCGGCCCGCTCGGCGCGCACAACCCGCGCAATCGCGACTACCTCGACGAGCTGCGCGCGCTGCGGGCCGGGCTCGGTCTGGAGGAACAGGTGGTCTTCTGCGGGGACGTCCCCGGTCCGGGAGGCGCGTCGATCACCCTGACGGACCGCGTGGTCACCGACCTGTACGCGCTGGCGGACGCGCTCCTGCTGCCGAGCCGCGAGGAAGGGTTCGGGCTGCCGCTGCTGGAGACCGGCCTCGCGCGCGTGCCGGCGTTCGTCACCGACATCCCGCCGTTCCGCGAAATCGGCGGCGACGCGGTGCAGACATTCGGCCTCGACGACTCCCCGACGGTCTGCGCGCAGCGCATCATCCACGGGCTGATGGACGACCGCGGTTACCGCCTGCGCCGGCGCGTGCTCGGCACCTACACGTGGGACGTCATCATGCGGGACCGGATCGTGCCTCTGCTGACCCAGCTCACCGCGGCGGCCAAGCCGACGTGACGGCCTGCCCCTGGCGGTCCGCCGTCGACGCGTGGTTTACGCGCAGCACGTTCCACGCGCGCGACTTCAGCGACCTTCAGGCCCTGGCGGCGCTGAAGCGCCGCCAGGGCCTGACGATCAGCCTCGGCCTCCCCGCCCTCAACGAAGAGGCCACGATCGGCGACGAGATCGCGGTCCTCCGGCGCGCCCTCATGAACGACGTGCCGCTGCTCGACGAGATCGCGGTCATCGACAGCGGCTCCGCTGACCGCACGGTCGCCGTGGCCCGCGGGCTCGGCGTGCCGGCCTACCAGCACGCGGAGATCCTACCGGAGACGGGGACGTTCGAGGGCAAGGGCGAGGCGCTCTGGAAGAGCCTGCACGTCCTGCGCGGCGACCTCATCGTCTGGCTCGACACCGACATCCGCAACATCCACCCGCAGTTCGTCTACGGCCTCCTCGGACCGCTGCTGCGCGAGCCGCGCATCGCCTACGTGAAAGGCTACTATCAGCGGCCGCTCACCGACGGCCCGTCCCAGTCCGCGAACGGCGGGGGACGCGTCACGGAGCTCACGGCGCGCCCGCTCCTCAACTTGTTTTTTCCGGAGCTGTCCGGCGTCATTCAGCCGCTCGCGGGCGAGTACGCGGGGCGGCGCGAATTGCTCGAGCGCCTGCCGTTCTTTACCGGGTACGGCGTCGAGATCGGGCACCTCATCGACATTCTGGAGCGGTTCGGCCTCGACCGGATCGGGCAGGTCGACCTCGACACCCGCGTGCACCGCAACCGCGAACTCGGCTCGCTGTCGCTCATGGCGTTCGCGATCATCCAGGTCGTGATGGCGCGCGTCGGCGACCGCGCCGGCTACCCCCTCCGCCGGCAGATGAACACGGCGATGAAGCTGATCCGGACCGGGCCGTCCCCCGCCCTCGACGTGAAGGAGCTCCGCGAGCACGAACGGCCGCCGATCGTGTCCGTGCCTGCCTATCGGACACGGGGCGCCGCCGTCGCGGCACGCGACTGACCCGCGGCGTGTCGGCCGGCGACGTCCTCGGTCAGATCGCGCACGACGTCGGGGATCCCCGCGCCTGGGCCGCGGTGATCGAGCACGCCGTCGCGCTCCTGATCATCGCGTTCGCGGCCTGGGCGGTCGTGGCCGTGCTTACGTCGGCCATCCGGCGCGCGGGCCGGCGGCCCGGCCGGCCGGTCACGCTCGCGCCGCTCGCCGAGAGCGCCGTGCGGTACGCGGTCGGATTCGCGGCGCTCATGCTGATGCTGGAGGCCGTCCACGTCAACGTGACGGCGATCCTCGCGAGCGCCGGCATCGTCAGCCTGGCGTTCGGCTTCGGCGCGCAGTACGTGATTCGCGACGTGCTCGCCGGACTGTTCCTCCTGTCCGAGGGCCTCGTGCAGATCGGCGATCTCGTGCGCCTGGACGCCGACACCGGCACGGTCGAGCGGATCACGCTGCGCACAATGCAGATTCGCAAGTTCAACGGCGAGCTGCTGACCGTGCCGAACGGCGCCGTGACCCGGATCGGCAATCTGAGCCGCGGCTTCGGCCGGGCGATCGTGCAGGTCACGGTCCCCTATCGGGCGGACCTCGGCCGGGTGCTGGAAGTGCTGCGTGGCGTGGGCCGGGAGTGGGCGGCCGCCCATCCCGACGACGCCCGCGGCGCGCCCTCGGTCGACGGCGCGGTCGACATGAAGGACGCCGGGATCACGGTGCAGCTGTCCGTGCTGGTCCCGGCGGGCCGGCAGTGGGCGGCGGAGGCCGCGATGCGGCAGCGCGTGCTCGAAGTCCTCGCGGAACAGGGAATAAAAATGGACACACGCGTTTCTGTTACAATATGACCGAGCCCTGAAACCGGGCACGGACGTTCGCGGCGGGACGGAGGGTACCGGCTCATCCCCTGAGCCGGTGGGGGACCCCCGATGCGGAAGGTTGTGGCGCATTCCCCGTGAGGCAAATGACGAAAGCCGACGCGAACCTGGTCTTCACGCTCCACACGCATCTTCCGTTCGTGCTGAACCACGGCCGCTGGCCGCACGGCAGCGACTGGCTGTGCGAAGTCGCGGTCGAATGCTACCTGCCGCTGCTCGCCGCGCTCCGGCGTCTGTCGGACCAGGACGTGCGCGCCGGGATCACGATCAACTTCTCCCCGGTCCTGAGCGAGCAGCTTGCAAGCGCGGCCTTCCGCGACGAGGTCGACGCGTTCCTGACGCACCGCCGCGAAGCGTGCGACAGCACCCGCCGGTACTTTCTCGACCAGCACGAGACGCACCTCGCCGGACTGTGCGACTACTGGGCGGCGGAGTACAACCGGGCGCGGGCGGATCTCGATGCGCTGCACGGCGACATCCTCGGGGCGTACCGGCGCCTCGCCGAGCGCGGAACGGTCGAGCTGATCACGACCGGGGCGACGCACGGCTACATGCCGCTGCTCAGCCGCGACGAGAGCATCGATCTGCAGTTCCGGGTCGCGGTCGCGACGCACGTCCGGCACTTCGGGACGGCGCCGAAGGGGGCGTGGCTGCCGGAGTGCGCCTACCGGCCGCGGTACGAGTGGACGCCGCCGGTCGGCCCGCAGAGCGGCAAGGTCCGCTACCGCCGCCGCGGCGTCGAGGAGCTGCTGTCGGCCCACAACCTGGGCTTCTTCTTCACCGACATCCATCTGATCCGGGGCGGGCGCGCGCTCTCCGCGTACGGCGATTACTTCCCGCGCCTCAAGGCGGTGCAGGGGCCGGAGGCGCAGCTCACGCGGCGCGGCGACCAGACGCCCTACGCCCCCCGCCACGTGGCCTCGCGCGGCGGCACCGGGGATGCCGTCGCATTCGTGCGCGATCCGGAGGCGACGCAGCAGGTCTGGAGCCGCGACGCCGGCTACCCCGGTGACGGCGAGTATCTCGAGTTTCACAAACGGCACTTCCCCGGCGGGCTCCGCCTGTGGCGCGTCACGGACCCGAAGGCGGACCTCGGGGACAAGCAGCCCTACCAGCCGGACCGGGCCGCGGAACGCGCCCGGGCCCACGCCGAGCACTTTGTGGGGCTCGTCGCCGGCATCCTGGATCGGCACGTCCGCCGGTCGGGCGGCCCGGCGGTCCTCTGCGCCCCGTTTGACACCGAGTTGTTCGGACACTGGTGGGCCGAAGGACCGGCGTGGCTCGAGCACGTGCTGCGCCTTGCCGCCGAGGGCCCGGTGACCTCGACGACCGTCTCAGCGTGCCTCGACCGGTTTCCCGTCCAGCCCGCGATCACGCTGCTCGAGGGGTCGTGGGGCGAGGGCGGCGACCACCGGGTCTGGCTGAACAAAGACACCGAGTGGACCTGGGAGATGGTCTACCAGGCGGAAGACGACCTGTGGGCGCTCGCCGCGGCGCCCGGATGGCAGCGCAGCCCGCTGCTGCGGCGCCTCGTCGCTCAGATGGGACGGGAGCTGCTGCTGCTGCAGGCGTCGGACTGGCAGTTTCTCATCACGACGTGGGCCGCGCGCAACTACGCCGAGACGCGCTTCGCGGAGCACTGCGCGGACTTCCGGCGGCTGCACGAGATGGCCAAGCGCGTGCGCGACGGCGGGGCCTTGACGTGGGACGAGGAACAGTTTCTCGCCACCAAGGAAGGACAGGACTTCTGCTTCCCGGACGTCGCGGAGCACATCGAGGCCGCCGCGGCGCTGCCGAAGGCCTAGCGTGGCGGCCCGGTCGCGGATCCTCGGGCTGATTCTCGCCGGCGGACGGGGCGAACGTCTGCACCCGCTGACGAAGGACCGCAGCAAGCCGGCCGTGCCCTTCGGCAGCAAGTACCGGATCATCGACTTCGTGCTCAGCAACTTCATCAACTCGCACATCTATTCGCTGTACATCCTGGTCCAGTACAAGTCCCAGTCGCTGATCGACCACATCCGCCGCGGCTGGCGGCTCGGCGGCCTGGTCCCGGAGCAGTTCATCATCGCGGTGCCCCCGCAGATGCGCTGGGGCGATATGTGGTACCGGGGGACGGCCGACGCCGTGTTCCAGAACCTCAACCTGGTGCGCGACGTGGACCCCGATCTGGTCGCGATCTTCGGCGCCGACCACATCTACCGGATGGACCTGCAGCAGATGATCGACGCCCACCTCGCCCACCGCGCGGACGTCACGGTCGCGACGCTGCCGGTGCCGATCGAGCAGGCGACGGGCTTCGGCATCGTGGAGACGGACGAGGAGGGCCGCGTGATCGGCTGGGAGGAAAAACCGGCCGCGCCCCGGCCGATGCCCTCCGATCCGCGCCAGGCGCTCTCGTCGATGGGCAACTACATCTTCAACACCGACCTGCTCGAGGACGTGCTGGTGGAGGACGCCCGCCGCAGCACCGACCACGACTTCGGGCGGACGATCATTCCGGAACTGTACCCCTACGCGCGCGTCTTCGCCTACAACTTCCTGGACAACGAGGTCCCCGGCCTCCGGCCGACGGAGGAGCGCGGGTACTGGCGGGACGTCGGGACGATCGAAGCGTTCTGGCAGGCCAACATGGACCTGCTCGGCGCATCACCGGCCCTCGACCTCGACAACCCGCGGTGGCCGATCCTGGCCGCCCCGTTCGAGGGGCCGTCCGCCCGCATGGTCGCCGGCGACGTCACGGACGCGATTCTCGGCGAGGGGTCGGTCATCGCCGGCGGAACCGTCCGGCGCTCGATCCTCGGCCAGGGTGTGCTGGTGGAGCGCGGCGCCGTCGTCGAGGACAGCGTCATCATGGACAACACCGTCGTCGGCAGCGGTGCCCGCATCCGCCGCGCCATCGTCGATCGGTTCAACATGATCGAGTCGGAACGGACGATCGGCTGGGACCGCGCGCGGGATCTCGAGGCCGGGCTGCTCGACGTGCCGTCGGGGATCGCCGTCCTCCCGCGCGGCACGACGCGCGTCCGGGGAGCGGTGCCGGTCTCGCGTTGACGCGCCGGGCCCCGTAATGGCCGACCGTCCGCCTGCCGGACCCGCCGGCGGGCCCCCCACCCGTCGGATCTGCGTCCACGGGCACTTCTACCAGCCGCCGCGCGAGAACCCGTGGCTCGAGGCGGTCGAAGTCGAAGACTCCGCGCGGCCGTATCACGACTGGAACGCCCGCGTGACCGCGGAGTGCTACGCGCCGAACGGCGCCTCCCGCGTGCTGGACGCGGAGCGCCGGATCCTCCGGATCCGCAACAACTACCGCCGCATGAGCTTCAACCTCGGCCCCACGCTCGCCGCGTGGTTGGAGCGCGGGGCCCCGGAGGCGTACGCGCGGATCGTGGACGCCGACCGCGCGGCGCTCGCCGAGCGCGGCGGCCACGGGAACGCGATCGCGCAGGTCTACAACCACATGATCCTGCCGCTCGCGACGCGCCGCGACAAGGAGACCCAGATCCGCTGGGGGATCGCCGACTTCCGCCACCGCTTCGGCCGTCCCCCGGAAGGCATGTGGCTGCCGGAGACGGCGGTCGACACGGAGACGCTCGAGGTCCTCGCGCAGCACGGGATCGCCTTCACGATTCTGGCCCCCCACCAGGCGGCGCGCGTGCGCCCGCCGGACGGCGAGGGGGCCGACGTGAGCGGCGGGCGCATCGATCCGCGGCGGCCGTACCGGTGTCCCTTGCCGAGCGGCGCGTCCATCGCGCTGTTCTTCTACGACGGGCCGGTCGCGCACGACGTCGCCTTCGGCGGCCTGCTCGACAGCGGCGACGCCTTCGCCGGGCGGCTGTTGGGCGCGTTCGCCGAGGACGACCCGCGGCCGCAGCTCGTGCACATCGCCACGGACGGCGAGTCCTACGGCCATCATCACCCGTTCGGGGAGATGGCGCTCACCTACGCTTTCGAGGTGATCGAATCGCGGGAGCAGGCGCGCCTCGCGAACTACGGCGAGGTCCTCGCGGATACGCCGCCCGAGCAGGAGGTGCAGATCGTCGAGCCCACGTCGTGGTCGTGCGCCCACGGCGTGGAGCGGTGGCGCGCGAACTGCGGCTGCCGCGCCGGCCATCCGGAGTGGTCGCAGGAGTGGCGGCGCGGGCTGCGCGAGGCGCTCGACTGGCTCCGCGACGGGCTCGCGCGGGTGTTCGAGGAGCACGGCCCCCGCTATCTGCGCGATCCCTGGGCGGCGCGCGACGGGTACATCGACGTGATCCTGGACCGGTCGTCCGACACGCTCGACGCGTTCTTCGCCGCGCACGGCCGCCCGGGCGCCGCGGAGGCCGACCGCGTGCCGGCGCTGCGCCTGCTCGAGATGCAGCGGCACGCGATGCTGATGTACACCTCCTGCGGCTGGTTCTTCGACGAGCTGTCGGGGATCGAGACGGTGCAGGTGATCAAGTACGCGGCGCGGGCGCTGCAGCTGGCCGAAGAGTTCGGGGAGCGGTTCGAGGACGAGTTCACCCGCCGGCTCGGCGCGGCCAAGAGCAATCTGCGGCAGTGGCGCGACGGCACGACCGTCTACCGCCGGGCGGTGCGGCCCTCGTTCGTCACGCTGCCGCGGGTCGTCGCGCACTACGGCATCAGCTCGCTGTTCGAGACCTACGCGGAGACGGAAGAAGTCTTTTGCTTCACCGTCCGGCAGCGCGACGTCCGCCGCGAGAACGGCGGCGGCCACACGTTCGCGACCGGCCTCGTCACGGTCACCTCGCAGATCACCCGCGAGGAGTCGACCGCCGCCTACGCGGTGCTGCACCTCGGCGGGCACGACGTCCAATGCGGCGTTCGGGCGGAGGTGACGCCGGAGTGGTACGAGGCGATGAAGAACGGCGTGACCGGCGCCCTCGTCGAGCACGGCGCCAGCGCCGCCGTGCGCATGCTCGACGCGCAGTTCGGCGGGTCGCTGTACGGCCTGCGCGACCTGTTCAAGGAGGAGCGCCGCAAGGTCCTCGGCCTGCTGATCGAGGAACGGCTCGGCCGGTTCGAGGGCGTGTATGACTCGTTGTACGAGGAGTCCCGGCCGCTCATCGCGGTCATGCGGGACTCCGACGTGCCGGTGCCGCCGGCGCTCCGGATGGCCGCGGAGGAGACGCTGACCCGCCGCATGATCGCGGAGCTGCGCGCCGCGGCCGCCGAGCCGCTGTCCGACCGCGCGTTCGAGATCGCCGCCGAACTGGTGACGTTCGACCTCGTGGACCAGTGGACCGACGGCTCGATCCTGCTGCGCCGTGCGATCGAGGCCCGCGCCGAAGGCCTGCGCCGGCAGCCGCTGGGCCCCGACCTCGATCAGATCCACCGGCTCCTCGACCTCGCGGAGACCCTCGGCATCACGCTGAACCTGTGGCAGACCCAGAACGCCTATCACACCGCGGCCAGAGCGCACATGAACGATCTCCGCGAGACGCACGACGCCTCGGACCGCGCCGGCCTCTTCTGGAAGCTCGGCGAGCGCCTGCACTTCAACCTCGACGCGGTGCGGACTCCCCCCGGATAGACCCGCGGGCGCTACACCGCGCTGAGCTTGTCCGGGTTGCCGATCGCCCAGATCGTCCGGACGCGCGCGCCGTCCACTTCGATGCTCACGACGACCACGGGCGTCCCGTCGGCGCGCCGCACGAGTAGCGTCGGCCGGCCGTTCACGTCGGCGACCGCGTAGCGCGCGTCGGCGGGCGCGAACCGCGCCGTGACGCCGATCAGGAACCGGGCCACGTTCGCCGGCCCGTGCACGGGCCGGAGCGCCGCGCCGGGGATCTTGCCCCCGCCGTCGGCCCACACCGTCACGTCGTCCGCGAGCATCGCCATCAGCCCGTCGAGATCGCCTGTTCGCGCCGCCCGCATGAACTGCTCGAGGAGGCGCCGGTGCTCCTCCGGACTCGCTTGAAACCGCGGCCGGTGCCGCGCGATGTGCTCGCGCGCCCGGCTGAACAATTTCCGGCAGGCCGGCTCCGAGCGCTCGAGGATCTGGGCGATCTCGTCGTACTCGTACTCGAAGACCTCCCGCAGCAGGAACACCGCGCGCTCCGCGGGCGTGAGCCGCTCGAGCAGCACGAGAAACGCGAGCGAGATCGTGTCGGCCTCGACCGCGCGGGCCTCCGGCCCGGCCAGTTCGGGATGCGCCGCGTCAAGCACGGGTTCCGGCAGCCATGGCCCCACGTAGGTCTCCCGTCTCACCCGCGCCGAGGCGAGGTGATTGAGGCACAGCCGGATCACGATCGCGGAGAGGTACGCCTTCGGCGACTCGATCGCGTCCAGCCGCGCCGGCTGAAACCGCAAATACGCGTCCTGCACGATGTCTTCGGCCTCCGCGGCGCTGCTCACCATCCGGTAGGCAAGGGAGAAGAGCAGCGGACGGTACTCTTGAAAGACCGCGGCGTGGCCGTCCTGCGCCGTGCTCACCCTATCGCTCCGCCGGAACCGTCGATTCCACGCGAACCGGCGTGTGCGCGGGGCGGGCCGGCGGCGCGACCGGGACATGCCGCATCTTCCGGCGGCCCGGCCACTCGAAGACCCACGGGACCGTGCGCTGCGCCTTGATCATGCCGAGCGCCACCCGCACGAAGAACTCCCGCACGCTCACGGCCAGCCGGCCGGTGAGGATCGCACGGCGCGGCGTGTCGCGGCTGCCGTCGAGAAACTGCACGACGCCGTTGCGGCGGCCGAGGCTGATGCCGGCCGCGCCGTAGGACATGCCGAACGCCGTCGGCGGCGTCCCGCGGAGGTGCGCGGCCAAGGAGTCGGCGCCGTGGGCGCCCATCATCAGGGCCGTCACCACGGACATTCGCACCGGCGCGCCGGGCGCGTCCGCGGGCATCGCGGCGTCGCCGACCGCGTAGATCTCGGGGTGCGACAGCGACCGCATCGTGCGGTCGATCAGGACCTGGCCGAGGCCGTTGACCCGAAGCCCGGACCGGCGCGCGAGATCGGACACGCCGAACCCGCCGGTCAGGACGCAGGCGTCAAACGGAAACCGGCGGCCGTCGTCCGCGACCGCCGCGTCCGCCCGCACCTCGGCGATCGCGGTGCGCTCCACCAGCTCGATGCCCAAGCCCGCGAGCGCGCCGCGGACGTAGGCGCGCGCCGCCTCGGAGAATCGCGGCAGGACCTCGCGGCGCGTCACGAGGACCACCCGCAGGCCCGGATGGGCGTCGGCCACCTCGGTGGCGAGTTCGACGCCCGTCGGCCCGCCCCCGACCACGAGGACCCGGCCCCCGCTCCGCGCAAGCTCCGGCAGCCGCGCCGACAGCGCCGCGACCGACGGGTGGTCGAGCGTGTAGGCATGCTCCCGGGCGCCGGGGATCCGGCCGGTCTGGCTCGTGCTGCCGAGCGCGTACACGAGATAATCGTAGGCGATCGACCGCTCGTCTGCCTCCCCGCCGGCGCCGCGCACCAGCACGCGGCGGCCCGCCGGATCGACGCCCGTCACGACGGCCTGCACCAGCCGGATACGGGTGCCCCGCACCAGGGCGGCCAGCGGATGCCGGCCGACGGATTCGCCGGCGGCCAGTTGATGGTTGCGGACGCGCTCGTAGAAGGCGTCGCCCGCGTTGACGAGCGTGATCGCGACGTCGGGCCGGGTCTTCTTGGCCAGCCGCATCGCCGCCATGAGGCCGGCGTAGCCCGCGCCCAGCACGACGACGTGTGATGGCTGCTGCATACTGCACCTCCATGTCCGGATCTCAACTATGAGACCGGGGAGGCGCCGGTTTTGTGACGCGCCGGCCGCTAGATCGACGGGCGGAACGAGTGGTGCGGGACCAGGAGCGAGAGGATCATTCCGACCAGGAGGAGCGCGGCGATCACCATCGTCCACACGACCGCGGCGCGCGTCCACGCGCGCTGGCAGGCGAGAAAGTCGTCGAAGTCGCGCCAGCGCCGGCTCTGCCAGGCGATCCGCTTGCCGTACATGCCGTAGACGATCCACGAGGCCGGCCAAAACACCGCGATGAGAATGAGCGCGAGCAGCGCGTGGCCCCACGCCCGCATCGCCAGCAGGTAGATCCAGTTGAAGAACGCCGCGCCGTAGGAGGGCGACTCAATGACCTGGCGGCGCTGCGCCTCGTCGGGCGTCCCGGCGGCGCCGATCGGTCCGCCCGCGACCGCGGGGCCGCCTCCGGCCTGTGGTATCTCCGTCATGACCGAGCCATGTTAGATGGGCGGCACGGGGCCCCCTGCCCGGCGCGGGGCCGCCTCCCGGGCCGGACGTCCTTGACGCGGCACAGCCCCGGGCTATCGGGCGGCGGGCGGAGCGGTCTCGCGGGTGAGCCCCCGCAAGAGGTGCACGGCCGCCTGCTTGTCGAGCGGCTCGTTGAGGTTGCCGCACTTCGGGGACTGGATGCAGGACGGACAGCCCGCCTCGCAGGGGCACGACTCGATGACTTCGAGCGTGCGGGCGAGCAGCCCGTCCAGCAGCTCGTACCCTTTTTCGGTGACGCCGACGCCGCCGGGATACCCGTCGTAGATAAAGATCGTCGCGCGACCGGTCTCCGGGTGCACCGGATAGCTCACCCCGCCGATATCCCACCGGTCGCACATCGCAAATAACGGCAAGAGGCCGATCGCCGCGTGCTCCACGGCGTGGATGCCGCCCGCAAGGTCGAGCCCGCGCGATTCGATCTCGGCCGCCACGGACGGCGGCAGCACGAGCCAGAGCGCGGTCGTGCGCAGTTCCTCCTCCGGCATCTCGAGCGAGCGGACGCCGAGCACCGTCTCGCTCGCCAGCTGCTTGCGCCGGTATTCGATTACCTGATTCGTCACCCGCACGTCCCCGAAGCACGCGACGGTCCCCGCCTCTCCCCCGATCGGCCGCGAGGCACGCTCGCCTTGGATCGCCAGGTCCGTGAGGACGCGGGCCTCCGTGTAGTAGCCGCCGTCGTCGCGCTCGACGAGCGCGTGGCGGGTGTCGAAGTCGAGCCGGAGGACGCGGTAGGCGTCGCCCTGATGCAGGTAGATCGCGCCCGGGTGCACCTGCTCGAAGGCCCGCGACGCGTCGACCGTCCCGATGAGGCGCCTCGACTGCGCCTCCACGATCCGGTACGTATCGCCGGACGCCGCCCGGATGTCCACCTGCCGCGCCGGGTACGCGCGCGTCCGTGGGTGCCAGCGTTCCCCGCGGCGGACCAGTTCGCCGAGACCTTCGAGGGCTTCGGCCACCTCTGTCAGACGCGGCCCGAAGAGCGCGATGTCGCTCGGACCGAGCGCCAGCTCGGCGGCCGCGCAGCGAAGATGCGCCGCGAGGATATACGGGTTCTCCGGGTCCACGGTGGCGTGCTCGACCGGCCGCCCGAAGAAGTACGCGGGCCGGCGCATCAGGTACTGGTCGAGCGCGTCCTCGAGGGCGATCAGCACGGCGAGCGCGTCGCCGCTCCCCCGCCCCGCCCGGCCCGTCCGCTGCCACACACTCGCCATGGTCCCAGGATAGCCGACCAGCACGGAGGCATCGAGCGCACCGACGTCGATGCCGAGTTCAAGGGCACTCGTGCTCACGACGCCGAGCAGTTCGCCCTTGAAGAGGCGCTGCTCGATCGCCCGCCGCTCCTTCGCGAGGTATCCGGCGCGGTACGGGCTCACCTGCGCGGCCAGCGCCGGGACGTCGGAGAGCGCATCCGCGGCGTACCGGTACACGAGCTCCGTGATCTTGCGCGCCTTGGTGAAGACGATCGTCCGGGCGGATTGGCGCACGAGCGAGGCGAGGAGCCACGCCGCTTCCGAATAGGGGCTCCGCCGCCGCATCTCCCGCCGCGCGAGCACCGGCGGATTCCACATCACAAACCGGCGCGGTCCGCGCGGCGCGCCGTCGTCGTCCACGAGCCGCACCGGCCGGCCGGTCAGCCGCCCGCCGAACTGTTGCGGATTGGCGATCGTCGCCGACGTACAGATCACTTGCGGATCGGATCCGTGGACACGGCACGCGCGCCACAGCCGGCGCAGCACGAGCCCGACGTGGCTGCCGAAGACGCCGCGGTACACGTGCATGTCGTCGAGCACGACGTACCGCAGCGACCGCAGAAACGGCCGCCACCACCGGAAGTGCTGCGGCAGGATCCCGACGTGCAGCATGTCTGGGTTGGTGAGGAGAATGCGGCCCGCCTGCCGGAGGCGCCGGCGCTCGTCGGCCGGCGTGTCGCCGTCGTAGGTCCCGAACACGAGTCCCGGGATCAGCGACGCGAACTCGCCGATCGCGTCGGCCTGATCCTGGGCGAGGGCTTTGGTCGGGTAGATGAAGAGCGCCCGCGCGTCGGGATCGCGGACGAGTGTCTCGAGCACCGGCAGGAGGTAGCACAGCGTCTTGCCGCTCGCGGTGCCGGTCGTCACGATGACCGACTCGCCGTCGCGGATCGCGTCCAGCGCCGCCGCCTGATGCGTGAAGAGCCGCCCCACCCCGCGCTGGGTTAACGCGTCCGCAAGCGGCGCCGGCAGCGGCTGCGCCGGGTCGGCGTACCGCGCTGGCCGCGCGGGAAACGTTTCCTCGTGCACGATCTGATCGCGATACCGCGGATCGCGCCGGATTTCATCGAGCACGCGGGCAACATCCATCGCCACGAACTTCGGGGCGGTTCGAACGAGGGCCTTGCGAACGGTCAGAGTACCGCGCCGACCGGTGAGGTTGTGATTTTCACTCAGTGGCCGGCAAGTTTGAGCCCGATTGCCAGGAAACCGGAAAGCATCACGCCAAGGAGCCAGTAGAATTGCCTGCGCATATCGACTCTGACGCCCACGATCGCAGCTTCTAGCGCACCCCGGACACTTGTAATGTCAGAATGTGATGTATCCCGGACACCACTAATCTCGGCGTGCAGCGTATCCCGGGCATCGCTGATCTCGGTGTGTAGTGCATCCCGGGCACCCTTAATCTCGGCGTGCAGCGTATCCCGGACATCGCTGATCTCGGTGTGTAGTGCATCCCGGGCACCCCTAATCTCCGCGTGTAATGCGCTCTGGGCACCGCCGATCTCGGCGTGCAACGCGTCACGGAGACCGTTGATCTCCGCACGAACTTGTGCGAAGCCGGTGTCCATCTTTTGTTCCAGCGTGGCGAGCCGGCCTTCCACGGCACCGAGACGCCTGTCGACCTGTTCGTAGGCGCCCTCAAGGCGGGCGGTCCTGAGTTCCCAAGCGTCTGCGGCCATCAGCGAGGACTCCCTTATTCAGAATCTTATCACGCCGGTCAGCCGGTGCTCGACGAAACGGCGTTAGCCCCACAGAATGTATTCAGACGTAGCCGCAGTTCCGGGGCCAACGTGTCTAGGGCTGTCCGTTCGATCACAAAGACCGGCCGCACTTGTCTCACCCAACGGCGCGCCGCCCATTTCCGGACGACCGACTGCGCCTTATCGCCTCCACCGAGCAGTCGAAATACCAGCGCAGGCTGGACACGCATTTCGATGGGCCGGTCACCGCGACACACCACACGAGGTAAGACGCCGCCGCCCGAACTGCTCAGCACGGCCTCGATGAAGGCGCCGAAATCGTCATCCGGTGCCGCCTTGCCGCGAACGGCCGACCGAACGTCAGCGGCCGGCGCCGCTGACGTCGCCGCCTGCGGCGCGCTCGCGACAGTAGAGTCTGTGGACCGCTCCACCGATATAACCGTGAAAGGATCGGGACGCGGAGTGCTTTGATCCCGTCTCCGAACGTCCCGCGTGCGGCACCTTAGATGGTGCTTGACCGCGATCTCCACGGTGGACGGCGCCCTGTCCGAAACGATACGGGCGTACATCGGCCGGATATGGACTTGCGGACACCATACGCGTACCGGCGACGATCCGGAACACCGGACAATGATCTCGTCTTCCATGACACCGATGCCTTGAAGGCTCTCGGGCCGCCTGAGGGGGACCTCGACCATTCGTGTCTGCTCGGTCTCCTGCCGGCCCATTCCACTCCAACCTCGGCTTCGCGATACTTGAGCGATCGTGGTCGTTCCAAGCGCACGGCTGAGCCGTTCGGCGTCTGGGTCGGCCAGCGACGGAAAGTAGATCTTGGTCACGAAATTGGCCGCGATCGCCGCCCACCCGGCGGCGCCGTAAACAGACTCGCCCTGCGCTTCGCTCTGCACTGTGGCGACGATCGCGACCTCACGACTGCGAAAGGTCGCAAGGAGATCGGCCAAACCGGGCAGCGGCCCCCATGCCGGCAATTCCTCAAGCAGGTACACGACCGGAACTGATTCGTCTCGGCCGCGAGGGCGCAACATCTCCGCCGCAAGCATCCGCATCAACAACTGGCACAGGCTCCGAAGGCGGGGCAGAGCGGCCTGCGGCACACCGACGAGCAGAAGCGTCGGCTCGCGGCGCAGCCGCGCCAACGCGATTTCATCCCACGACCGCGTGCCGCGCGGATCCGCCGTTGCCAGTGATACCCGCTCGTCACTCCAGGACTCCAGGCGGGCGGCGATTCCTTGCAAGATGCCGGCCCGGTCCTTCGGCAGCATCGCGCCGTACGCGCCAAGATGCTCGGCGATGACCGCGGCGCGCGGATGTCCATGGACATACCCGGCCACGGCGTCCGGACCCGCCCCTGCCAGCGCCCGCAGCCGGGCCACCGACCGAGCCCCGCCGTCGGTCGCAAGCGCCCAGGTCAGCGCCGCGCAAACGTGGCGCTCGGCCCCAGCCCAATAACCGTAATCCGTGCTCTCGCTACTCTCGTCGGGAAAGAGATACGCCGCGAACCCGTATGCGTCGCCGAGCGACCGGCACGCCGCGAGCGGATTCCATCGCAGCGAGGAGCCGTCCAGCGGCGCGAACACAAGGACGTCGCGTCCCTGACGCCACCATTCGGAGGCTGCGCCCGCCAGGCTGTCGCGCTCACCATACTTGAGATCGAACGCCACGACGGAGACGCCGGCGCTTGCCGCGTCCAGCAACACCGGCAGAGTCAGCGCGGTCGTCTTGTGGGCGCCCGTCAGGCCTGTGATCAGGACGTGCCGCGCGAGATCCGCGTTCGGCAGGCAAAGCCGGGGCCCCCAAAGGCACGGCGGAGGCGCTGCACGCGAAATCCGCCGCCACAAGGCCAGCGCCGGCGGCCAGGGCGGCGAATGGCCCAACGGAAACCATGCCCCAGAGGACGGCCGCAGCCGGCGGCGCAGCTCTCTTCGCCCCGCGAACCGGGCGCCTGCCGGCGTCATCAGCGGACGAACGGAATGCCGTAGCCTTCGGGCACTGCCCGAAACGTCACACCGCACCGCCACCCTTGCCACGTGATGAAGCCAAAAACGGCGTATCCGCGACGTTCGTACGTTCCGAGATCGGTGATTATCGGAACGAGCGCCTTCGCCGCTTCAAGGATCGAATCACCGGGTGTACGTGAGCCGGCCGCCAGCCGCCGGATCTCGGCGAGATCATTCGAATCGTCACGCGGCGCCGGCCAAATCGTCTCCGCGAAGCGGGTTCCGATCTCACGAGTACGCCCGATATCCGGAACGGCGGCCGCGTTTCCTGGTGCCCCCGGCGTCCCGGTGACAAGAACCATGACCGCCCCCGGCCCGGGACACCCGGTCCAGAAGTACGGCACGAACGGATAGACGTCAACGTCCACAGCCGGCTGCGGCCAATGTCGGACGACCTCGACGCGCCCCGCCGCCGCGTCGATAAAGGACAGCACCGCGCCGGTGAAGTCCGCCGGGCTGTCTTGCCCCCGCCCCGGCATCGGTCCCGCGTAGACCGCGCAGAGCGCAACCGCGACCGCGAGGACCACCCTCCCCGGGAAGGTCATCCGCGGCCGGACGCACCGTTCGTGGCCGGTCACTGCCAGGTCCGACGGTGCCCGCGCAGGACCGTTGCGTCCTGCGCGCCGCCAGGCGCGCCCGAGTCCGCCGCGCGTTGCTCGAGCGGGACGCCGGCACCACCGGCCACGTTGGCAGCGGGCGGTCGCGCCGCCGCCCGCGCGTACGCCGCTGCGATCTGACCGCGGGCCCAAACAGGGCCTGCGAGCACCGCCTCCCCGAACGACGCGCCGTCGACGAACTGACCGACGAGACGTTCCACACGAAGCATTGCGTAGATTCCGATGACGGTACCGACAAGCATCAGAAACAGCAGCACGGTGAGCCGCCACAACAGCGACCCGAGGCCCGGAAGGCCGCCGGCGGCCTGTGGGTCGGCCGGAAGGGCGGCGGCCACCTCACGAAACGGCACGATCACCGCGAGGTACAGCGCGGCGGCGTGCACGAACCGCACGCAAAACACGACCAGACCAACCCGCACGATGATCATCGCCCAGCGCGCCGTCCAACGCTGTGTGAACGGCGTTGCGAGCAGCGCAATGGCAAGCGGAGCGAGAAAGATTGCCAGCAGCAGCGTCAGGTGAGCGAAGAACAGGATCGCCAGGTAGACGGCCGTGCCGACCCCAAACAGCACAACGCCCAGTCCCGCGCCGCCCGCAAGTACGGCCATGGCCCATGGATATGCGAACCATGCCGACGACACTCGAAGCATCTGACCGAACTGCGGAACCAGCGTACCTTGCACAAACTGGGCCCAGGTCTGGCCGATGAGTCCATTGAGGACGGCGGCACCGGCGCTGCGAAAGGTCTCGAAGCCGAGGAGAATCGCACGGGTCAGGCCCCCGATTCCGGACAACAGCCCGCCGGCCAGGATGAGGCGCGCAAACGCGCCCACGAGATCGGGCTCGCGGCCCGGCCGCGTCGAGACCGCGACGTGACCGAGCCAGAGCACGGACAGAACAGCCCATGCCAGGCGCATGACCGATTCGGTGGCGCCCGTCGAGATGAGCCAGGTGTCGAACGATACGAAGACGTCGCCGATGCCGCGCTCGAGGCTGTTCACCGCCGGCGGTCAATAGAGCGGATCCAGGATGATCTCGTCCGCCGGTTCGCCGGCGCCGTCCAGCAGTTGTGCCAAGAATGCCGCACTGCCCCGTACCGTATCGGCAACACCCAGCCGCGCGTCGAGCGCATTGCGGTCTCGCTCCAGGTCCCGCTCGGTCAGCAAGCCGATGGTCGCGGCGAGGGCGCCGATTTGACCGCTCACCTGGGCGGTCTGCTGCATCAAGCCGGTAATCCGGCTCGCGAGCGCGGCCGTCAGCGCGGCCTGGTTGCGCAGGCCGGCGCCCGTGCCGGCGACCAGTAGCTCGATCCCCGCCCGCGAGCTGGGGAGGTTCTGGGCGCCCGCGACCAGTTGGTCGGCGGTGGCCTGCGCAGCCGTCATCACCGCGGGCAGTGCAGTATCCTGTGCCGCGGCACCGGCCACCGCGGCGGTCGCGGTAGTCGCGACCTCTTGTTGCGCCGCGCCCGCAATGACTTGCTGATCCGCCGACGCAATCGTACCCGCCTCATGGGAGAGCTCAGGGCTTGCCGAAATGTCAACTTCGTGGCGCATCGCGGTCCCGTCCGTCGAATCCGGGGCCTGAAGCTTCGCCAGCGCGGCGGCGATGATGGCACGCCAGCGGTCGGGCAGCGCGGCAACATACGTCACGACGTCGGCCGGCCCGGCCGCGCCGGGCGTCTCGATCGGAAGCGGCAAGACAATTCGCGCCAGCGCGGCCGCAGCCGCCTGACGCAGTGCCTCTAGCCACCGCCACAACTCGTCCATGCTGCTTTGCACCGTGGCGAGTATCTGCTCCAGCGTGGCGGCGACGGCGTTGGGCTCAAAGGAATCGGCGGACGGAACGAATGGCGGGGTGCCGGACGGTCCGGGGCCCGGGACCGGCGGCGGCCACGGAAGGAACTGCGGCGGAACGGCTTGAGCCACGTCCGCGAGGCCAGGCGGGACGGCCGCGGTCGCCGGACCGCCGAACGCCTCCGGCATCGGCAGATTCACCACCGCGCCCCCCGCGGCGCCCAGTAATAGAACGGCGATTGTCCCGATTATCCGCATACGTCCCTCCGTTGGCGGGCCAGCTGCTCGATGGCGGGCCACGTCCCGATTTGTGCGGCCAAGCGGTCGCGTTCACGGCGCTCGGCGGCGGTGGTGGTGCCGATCAGGTAGTCTTCGGCTATCTCGCGCAGGACTACGACGCCGCCTTCGCGGCCTTCGAGCAGATCGAGGAGAATCAACACCTCGTTCGAAACGCCGCGCTGCTGCGTCAGGCTCTTCCACAGCATCCGATGCTGGTCGTTGAGATTCAGCAGCGGCGCAACCCGATCGACATCGGCCGCGCGCGTCAGTACTTTCAGCGGCGCGTTCTCCAAGATGCCGCGGGCGTGCTCGTTCTCGAAATCCGCGAGACGCTGACTGATGGCCATGATGCCCGCGCCGAACTTCCGGAACCGGCGAAACATTCCGACCAACGACTCCGCGGCGACGCGATTGAGCAGCGACGCCCAGGTTTCGTCGCTCACCACGTATTTGAGGCGGCCCGAATCCGCGCGCACCCGTTGGTAGATCAAATGGTTGGCCAGCAGCGCGACGATCGGCGTCAACTCGGGATATTGCTCGTCGAGCCCCTCGGTGTCGAAACAGACGACGTCGGCGCGGAGGTCCACGCTGGACGGACGGTCCAGGAGCCGGCCGTACACCCCATCGCCGACCCACAACTCGAGTCGGCCGGCGATGTCCCGCGCGGCGCGCCAGTCGTCGACGCCGGTCTCGCGGCCGCCGGCCTGCTCGAAGGTGCGCAGCGTGTGGCAAAGGTCGTGCAGGTAGACGGACGCCCCGGCGGCGCGGGCATAGGTCTGGCGAATCCCCGCGTCGATGAGCGCCATTTCCCGGCGTCCCGGCGCGTCGCCCGGCTCGGCGACCATGAGCGCGATGAGGGACCGCAGAAGTCCAAGGTGCGCGGAGTCCGGTTCCGTCTCGCCGGGCAAGAGAGCAAACGGGTTGATCGAGACCTCGGCGCCAGGATCGATCTGAACATATTGGCCGCGGTACACCTCGCAAAACGTGCGATATGCCCCGCCTTTGTCGACGACGAAGACGATGGGATCCAGCACAAGGAGACGCGACAGCCAAGCGAGCGCAAAATGAGTCTTGCCGCCGCCGGACTCACCGACGACGATCGCGTTCCACGAGGGCAGCCGCGGATCGAACGGGTCGAGGCCCACCAGAGTGTGCGCCCGCGTCGTGAACAGACACACCGGCCGCGCGGCGCCGCGCCAGGGCGCGGCGCAGGGAACGAAGTCCGCGGCGTTGCTCGTCAGCATGCGGAGGAGGCGCTCGTTCGGCAGTCCGCTAAACGGGGCGAGCTGAAAGAACTGCCGCCGAAGCGCGACCGATTCGATCCGGGCGTCCACACCGGGAATCTGCCGGAACGCGTCGAGCGCGCGCCGGGCCGCTTCGCGCGCCAGCTCGGGGGTCCGTTCCTGGACCACCACGGCGACACCGACTCGCATCACGCGCTCGCTGGTCAGCTGCATCAGGTCTAGAGCGTCGGCGATCTGCTGCTCGACCGCGCGGGCGTTGGAGTCCCCGCCGTCCTGCGCAAGAACGGCCTGACGGCTCAACCGGCTCTTCAGTTCAAGCCGTTTCAGTTGGTCCGACCGCCGGTCGTTCCAGGCCTCCACGACGAGCCAGTACGTGCCGGGTAGTTCGAGGAGCGGGGCGACCACGTTCGGCGTCGTCGGCTGGTCGGGCAGCACGTCCATCGCAATAACGGCGTGCGCGAAACCGTCCATCCACAAGAAGTCCCAGCGGCGGTAGAGATCCGACCGCACGACGGCGGTCCGCAGCGAGCTTCGACCGAAGGACGACGACGCGCCAAGTAATTGCCGGGGAATCTCGAGCGGCGTATCGGGCGGGACGGCCGGAGGGGCGCTCCGTCCTTTCCGTCCGGGGTTGAAGAAACGCCAGATCAGCGCGGTCAGCTCGGCATCATCGAGCGGCCGCGCGTCGAACCCGCATCGGGCACAGTGGGTCACCATCACCTCGCGCAGGGCGCGGAGCTCGACCTGGTGGAGCCGGTAGGCGCCGGCATCGACCGGGGTCCACCACCGTCGGGGGCGGCTGGCGGGATGGTAGGACAGGTCGAGAATGAGACGATAGTTGGTGAAGCGGCCGGCCTCATGTGTTCCGGCGAGCGCGGCCGCCCGGCGGCGGTGAAGATCGAGCACGCGCTCGTCTCGCGCGCCGCCGGCGACCGCAGCGTGGGCGCGCAAGACGTCCCGGCAGTCGTCGTGCACCTCGAGCAGAACACGAAGGCATTCGCCTTCCGGGACGGCGGCGTTGAGCAGCACGCGCAGATGCTCGTTGCTTCGAGTCAGCTGCGTGGCGTCCCACACTTCGGTTCCCGGAAGAGTCAGATCGAAGCCGAGCCGGTAACTGCCGTCGCGAAGCACCACGGCGCCGTCCCGCACCGCCCAATACGGCAGCTCGCGGGTCAGATTGCCGGGCAGATCTATCGGCCGCACCGGTGGCTCATACAATGTACGGGTTCACGTCCTGATCCGCGCCGAGGACGTATGCGTTCGGTTCGCCGACGAACTCCATAAAATGCCTGAGGAAATGGCGCGGCGCCCGCTCGCGCAGCCGCCGCCATACAGCAAACACCAACCCCGTGGCGCAGGCGGATACCGCGGCCTCGGCCCGAGGCCACCCCATGGCGCGTCCCACAAACAAGTCGCTCAGTCTGGACAGCACGACAAAGGCTACGCCGAGTCCGAACCAGTCCTCCAGTTCTACGCCCAAGAGCGTGACCGGAGCATCCAACTTCCGGTAGACGACATGGCGGGGCAGCATCACCGACCCTCGTCCGTGGCATTATCCGTGGATCATGCGGATGATCTGCCCGCCGAAAAACAACACGACGGAACCGATGATGACCCACAACGCGTTTCGAATGCCGTTGCGGTGGTCCGCGATGATGACGGCCCCGGCCACTAGCAGCGCAGCCGTGGCATATGCCAGGCCGAAAGCACCGGACAGGCTGAGCGCGGCCTGGTTGAATAGGTTCGTGAGCGGCGCGAAGAGATCGCCGCCCGTGGATCCGGGGGTCTGGGCATGGGCGCGAACTTGCGCAACCAGCACAATCACGACTGCGAGGCCGGGGGGCGTCAATCGCATTTCAGTGCGCCTCTGTCACCAAAATGATGCACCGGGTCCCGGCCGGGATCTCAAGTGTTTCGACGACCGCCCCTGACGTCTGAGGGTTCAACGTATCGGCAAGGCGCGAAGCGGCATATGTCCATCCCGGTGCCGCCCCGCCGACAGACACCTGGGTCGCACCGTCGGCCACGGTAACCTGGGCCGCACGCGCCAGCGCCTGCAGGTAGTCCGAAACGGCCAGCACCACGGCGCGGATGGCCGACGCCGCCGCAGCCCGGCGGCGAATGACGACCCGGCCGGACAGCCCATCCGACAGCGAGTCCGGGTCAAGCGCGACGCCGCTCACAGGTCCGCCGGCCGTCCGCGATCCGCCGGACCCGCCACCGGCGTCGCGGTCCGCGGTCTGGAATGAAATGTGCACCCGTCCGTCTGGTTCGGCCTCGGCGTGACCGAGCCAAGACGACCCGTCCACTCCCTCCGCGATGACGGGTACCGGAGGCACGCCGGCCGCCACGACGACGCCGGTCGCAAGCCGCGCCGCGAGCTGATCGCCGACTTTCCGTGCACCGGCTCGCATGCCGCGAACTTCTTCGGTCGTGCTCGCGCGCAATGTGGGTGCCGCCCCGGTGTCGCCCCCCGCATTACGGGCATATACCACCGGAGAGCGCGGCGCGGCGTCGACGTTGGGTGACGGGATGCCGCTCGACTCGGGCATACGGTTGAAAACGATCGACGGTGAAAGTGCTCTCTCGACGGCGCCTGTTCCCGAGAGAACAGACGGAAGCGGCAGAACGGGCACAGGCGGCAGCTGCGAAAGCGAGCGCATTGCGGGGGCGGGCGGCACAGCCGGCAGCGCCGTCCGCCCCCGCATCCACAGCAGTGTGCCCCGCACGGTGCCCGGAGCAACCGCGGGCGTTGCTTCGTGCGTGGAGCTGCCGGCCCGGTGCAGCGCGCCGACCGGCGCCGGCGAGATCGACGTGCGGTGGGAACGGGTCAGCAGCGAGGACGCGCCGGCGGCTACCAGCAGGACGGCGGCAAGGCCGAGCGGCACCGTCGCCGCGACGCGCCGTTTTGCGAGGAGCCGGTCACCGGCGTCGCTTTCGTACTCACCCCATCCGAACAGCGCGCGACGCAGAACCGTGCGTCGGTGACGGCGGTGCAATACCCGCTCGCTGTCGAGCCGGATGTCCGACCCCGAGAGTTGATCCAGCACTTCGGAATAGAGGTCAGGCGCCGCCTCGGCGAGGCGCGCCAAGACCTGGGGCACCGCTGCCGGCGAGAGGTCTACGGAATCGCCCAGAACCGCGCGAATGCGGGAGGCGGATTCGGGAGCGAGCACGATTTCCACGTCGCGCCTCCTGAGATGCTTTTATGTTTAGATGTTCACACATCACTATAGAGCAGGGCCAGCCTACGTCAAGAGGCGAACGCTTGCTCCTGAACGAACGAGAAAAATTGTCATGTCCACCTCCCTCGGTGACGACCGGCAGCTAAGCCCCGACGCGCTCCGCCGCCGCAGCGACCCGGCGAGCCTCGGGTTTCAGACCACCGCCGAATTGCAATCGGACGGCGGGCCGCGCCTCGTGGGCCAGCCGCGGGCGGTGCGCGCGCTCGACTTCGGGCTGCGCGTCGACCAGCCGGGCTACAACGTCTTCATGAGCGGGCCGCCCGGTACGGGGCGCATGACCTACGCGCGCTCGGCGGTCGAGGAGGCCGCCCGCGGAGGCCGCGTGCCGCCGGACTGGTGCTACGTCCGCAACTTCGCCGCGCCGAGCCAGCCGATCGCGATCATGCTGCCCTCCGGGATCGGCCGCAAGTTCCAGCGCGACGTGCGGGAGTTGCTCGTCGAGATCCGGGAGGGGCTCCGCCAGGCGTTCACGAGCGAGCTCTATGAGCGCCGGCGCGCGGAGGTCGTGAAGCGCTACGAGCAGCGGGTGGGCCAGATCTGGGAGGGGCTCGAGGCCGAGGCGCGCACGAGGGGCCTCATGCTGCAGCGGACCCCGACCGGCATCGCCACGGTCCCCGTTGACCTGCAGGGCAAGCCCATCCCCGAGGAAGTCTTCAACCAGCTGCCTGAGGCCGACCGGACGAAGCTGCAACAACGCACGACCGAGCTCGGCGACGCGGTGACCGAGGCGCTGCGGCAGGTGCGCGCGCTCGAGCGCGAAGGCCGCGACGCCCTCCGCGACCTCGAGCGGCAGACCGCCCAGTACATGATCGACGCGCCGGTGGCGCGGCTCCGCGAGCAGTACGCGGACCACCTGCGGGTCCTCACGTACTTCGACGCCTTGAAGCAGGACATGCTCGACCATCTCTCCGAGATCACCCAGACCGGCGACGAGGAAGGCGGCGGGAGGCCGTCCGTCGAGATGCCGGGCATGCCGCGGCGCGACCCCTTCGCCCGCTACCAGGTCAACCTGCTCGTGGATCACGCCGACACCAAAGGCGCGCCGGTCATCGTCGAAACCAACCCGACCTACTACAACCTCGTCGGCCGGGCCGAACTGCGCGTGGAGTTCGGCGCGCTCGTCACCGACCTCACGATGATCAAGCCGGGCGCGCTGCACCTCGCGAACGGGGGCTACCTGATCCTGCACGTGCGGGACGTGCTGACGAGCCCGTTCGCGTACGAGGGGCTCAAGCGCGCGCTGCGCGGGCGCGAGATCCGCATCGAGCCGCTCGGGGAAGCGGCCGGCATGCTGCCGACGGCGACCCTGCGGCCCGACCCGATCCCGCTCGACCTCAAGGTCATCCTGGTCGGCACCCCCTACCTCTACCACGCGCTCTACGCGCTCGACGAGGACTTCGAGCAGCTGTTCAAGATCCGGGCCGATTTCGACACCGTGGTCGAGCGCACGCCGGAGACGATGCGGGAGTACGCGCGGGCCATCGCCGGGATCGCGCGGCGCTGCGGGATCTGCGAGTTCGACGCGGGGGCCGTCGCGGAGGTCATCGACCACGGGGCGCGCGTCGCCGGCGAGCAGGACAAGCTCAGCACCCGCTTCAACGAGGTCACCGAGATCGTCTTCGAAGCGGCCACCTGGGCCAAGCAGGCCGGGCGGACCGTCGCGACGCGCGACGACGTCCGGCGCGCGGTCGATGAGAAGGCGCTCCGCAGCAACCTCATCGAGGAGAAGATCCGCGAGGCAATCGAGACCGGGCAGATCCTCGTCGACATCCAGGGCAAGGTCACGGGCCAGATCAACGGGCTCGCCGTGCTGCAGTTGGGGGACTACATGTTCGGACAGCCGAGCCGGATCACCGCGCGTGTGCACGTCGGCTCCCGCGGCGTCGTCAACATCGAGCGGGAGACGCAGATGTCGGGCAAGATCCACACCAAAGGCGTGTTTGTCCTGTCGTCGTTCTTCGCCAGCCGGTTCGCGCAGCAGGCGCCGCTCAGCCTCTCGGCCTCTCTCACCTTCGAACAGCTCTACTCGGAAGTCGACGGGGACAGCGCGAGCTCAACCGAACTGTACGCGCTCCTCAGCGAGCTCTCCGGGATCCCGATCGACCAGGGCATCGCCACGACGGGGTCGGTCAACCAGCGGGGCGAGATTCAGCCGATCGGCGGCGTCAACGAAAAGATCGAGGGCTTCTACTACACGTGCAAGGCGCGGGAGCTCACGGGCCGCCAGGGCGTGATCATCCCTCACCAAAACGTCCGCAACCTGATGCTGCGAGAGGAAGTCGTCGACGCGGTGCGCAGCGGCAAATTCCACGTATGGACGGCGCGGACGGTCGACGACGGCATCGAGATCTTGACGGGGGTCCGGGCCGGGGCGCCGGATGCGAACGGCGCCTACCCACCGGACACGATCAACGGACGGGTCGTGGCACGGCTGGCCGACCTGGCGCAGCGCCTCCGGCAGTTTGGCGACCGCCGCGACAACATCCGGGAGACGATCATCATGCAGGGCGGTCCCGCAGCCCCGCCGGTGCCGGGCCCGCCGCCCGGGCCGCCCGAACCGCCCCCGCCCGGCAGTCCCCCCCCCGAGCCGCCGCCGCCTGGGCCGCCGCCCGGCGGTCCGCCGCCGACGTTGCTCACCGATCGAGGTACGGGAGAACCCGAGCCGTTCGGGCCGTAAGCCCGCCTTAACTCCGTGACGGCCGACGGTGCGCGACCTGCGGCATCGGGGCCGTTCGCCGCGGGCCGGTCCGGCCCGAAAGCAGGAGGCCGATCCGGGTGTAGACACGGCGGAGCCCGATCGTCGTATTGGGATCGTCGACGCCCCGCCGCGTCAGGTAGTCGTGTAGCACGCAAAGCAGCATGCCCGACGACATCCGGTTGAGCAGGCGGCGGCTCGCGCGGGCGACCGCCTCCATCTCCACGATCTGCTCCTCGAGCACGTCGTCGTCGAGATCTTCGCCCGCGCGCTGCCGGCGGGCGTGCACGAGCTCGTGCAGGATCGTGAACTGCTTCTCCGGCGCGGGCAGGCCCGCTTCCACCCAGATCTCGTTGCCGTCGTCGCCCATATTGAGCAGGCCGTCGAAGGTCGTATCCGGACTCAGCGGGATGTCCGTCAGTTGACGGGCGAGCGTGCGAAACCGTCTCAGGTACTTCTCGCGAATCACATAGGAACGCTTCGGGAGCCGCGTGAGGCGGGCGGCCCGCTTTTTGGAGCGAATAAGAACGACCCCGCGCGTCGCAGGACGCCTCAGGCGCACCGCGCGGATCCGTGTCTTGCGCGACATACGTCCTCCCACACGAATCGGTGCAAACGATTACCGGGCGAAACGAGCGCCCGGCGCGGAATGTTCCACCGGGACGGGGGAACCCCGATCAGGTGTTCGTGGCCGCGCCGATATCGCTACCCGGTGTATTCCCCGGACGCGGACCGGCCGTGGCGCGCTTCCGGCGGAGGATCGAGGGGCGGTCGAGACGTTGCATCGGACAAAAGATAGAGGGGCCGGAGAACCCCGGCCCCCAAACACCGCTTCTGTTCTTTAGGCGTCTTTCGCCATTTTCATTACTTCTTCGCGTGGAACTCCTTGCGGAAAGTCCTTGCTGTGCGCGTGTTTGACGTGCACGTTCACAACCTCGACCAACTCATCAACGGTATGGACTTTGAATTCAGCTCCACAAGGACTGGGGCATGTGATCTTCTTCATGGATCACCTCCCTTGTCGGCTCTCAGAGCGACCGATTAGAAGACGCACGCCGGATTCCTTCCGAGCGACTGCCACGTAAGCCTTTGCAGGGCTTCAGCGTCCTATGTTAATGTGGGGACGGCCCCGATCGTCTAGGTCGGCCTAGGACATCGGCCCTTCAAGCCGGTAACGCGGGTTCAAATCCCGCTCGGGGCACCATCCAACATGCCGCCTTTCTTCCGCGAGGTCATGTGGCGCCGGGTGCTGGACGACCTCAGCGTCGAGCACGCGCGATTCGAGGGGACCGAGTCCGGCCGCGAGATCTCGGGCGCGGTCATGCTCGCCGAGCAAGGCGCTCCCCTCCGCGTCGACTACCGGATCGCCTGCGACAAAGATTGGCGCACGCGGACGGTCGAGGTGCACACCGCCTGGCAGGGTGCGCGGCGGCTTCTGTGCCTGGAGCGCGACCCCGGCGGGCAGTGGCGGCGCGACGGAGAGCCGAGCCCAGAACTCGACGGGTGCGGCGACGTCGACCTCGAAGTCACGCCGGCCACCAACGCGCTCCCGGTCAATCGCCTGCGGCTTCCGGTCGGCGGGCGGCAGGAAATCCTCGCCGCGTGGGTCCGCTTTCCGTCCCTTCGCGTGATCCCGGCCCGGCAATCCTACGAACGGCTCGCGGAATCGCGATATCGCTACACGAGCCTCGAGAGCGGCTTCACCGCGCTCGTCGACGTGGATACCGACGGTATTCCCATCGACTATGAGGGCATCTGGCGCCGGATCGCGGAAGGCTAACCGACAACAGGGAGCGCGGAACGGCCTCCCGAAAGCCGAAGGGTGTTCGTCGAGATTCTGGCGCTGTCGATGTTCGCGGGCGTGATCGGCGCGCTGCTCGGACTCGGCGGCGGGATCATCATCGTGCCCGCCCTCACGCTGCTGATCGGCCTGCCGATCCGCTACGCCATCGGCGCCAGCATCGTGTCGGTCATCGCGACGAGCAGTGGCGCGGCCGCGGCGTACGTGCGCGGCGGCCTTGCGAATCTCCGCATCGCCATCGGCCTCGAAGTCGCGACGACGGTCGGCGCGGTGTCCGGCGCCTTCATCGCCGGACACGTCCCCGTCCGCGTGCTGTACCTCATCTTCGGGCTGCTGCTCGCCTACTCGACGGTCGCGCTCCTTGGGCGGGTGCGAATCGAACTGCCGGGCGACGTGCCGTTCGACCCGCTGGCCGGCCGGCTGCGGTTTCACGGCGATTACCACGATCAGGTCCTCGGGCGCCGCGTCGCCTACACGGCGACGTCCGTCGTCCCGGGCAGTCTTATGATGTACGCGGCGGGCCTGATGTCGGGGCTGCTCGGCATCGGCAGCGGCCTCTTCAAGGTGCTCGCCCTCGACGTCATCATGCGCCTGCCGATGAAGGTCTCTACGGCGACGAGCAACTTCATGATCGGCGTCACCGCCGCGGCCAGCGCGGGCGTGTACTTCTCACGCGGCGACATTCACCCGCTCGTCGCGGCGCCGGTGGCCCTCGGCGTGCTGGCGGGGGCGTGGAGCGGCACCCACGTGATGCAGCGCCTGCGGAACACGACGCTGCGGAAGCTCTTCGTCCCGGTGCTGGCGGTGATTTCAGTGGAGATGATTCTGCGTGGACTCGGAGTCTAGGGCGGGAAGCGCCCCCGCCTCGCCCGAGGCGGGTCACGAACCCGATGCGACCGCGCGGGTGCTCGGCGCCATTCTCCGGGCGGGCGTGCTGATCTCGGCGGCGATCATCGTCTTCGGCGTGGCCCTGTTCGTGCACCGGCGCGGCGCCGCCGCGGTGCTGTTCGGGGCGCGCGGCCTTCCCGCCGGCTCCGGCGAGGACCCGAGTACCCTCGGCGAGCTGCTCGACGCGCTCCGGAACGACGTCCACGTCCCGGCGGCGGTGACGGACATCGGCCTGTTGACGCTCATGATCACGCCGGTCATCAGCGTCGTCGTCTCGCTGATCGCCTTCGCGCGGGAGCGCGACTGGAACTATGTCCTCCTCGCCGCAATCGTCCTCGGCATGCTGGCGCTCGGCTCCGCCCTCGGCCACATCTGAGGCCGCGCGCCGCCTACCGGCCCGTCCAGCGCGGCGCGCGCCGTTCGTTGAACGCGGCGATCCCCTCCCGGCAGTCGTCGCTGGCGTAGAGCATCCGCTGCAGCTCGCCCTCGAGCCTCAACCCGTCCTCGAACGGATGCGTGAGCCCGTACCGGATCGCCTGCCGCGCGGCACGGACGGCGAGCGGCGCATTGGCCGCGATCGCCCGCGCCGTGTCCGCGGCGGCCGCGGCGAGATCGGCGGCCGGCACGACCGCGTCGACCAAGCCGAGCCGATGCGCCTCCGCGGCGCTCACGCGCCGGCCGGTGAGCACGAGGCTCATCGCCCGCGCCGGACCGAGCAGCCGCTCGAGACGCTGCGTCCCGCCGGCGGCCGGGATGATCCCGCGGGTGACCTCGGGGCAGCCCAACTCCGCGGTGTCGGCCGCCCACCGCAGGTCGCAGCCGAGCGCGATCTCACAGCCCCCGCCGACCGCGAGCCCGTTGATGGCCGCGATCGACGGAATCGGCAGCGCCTCGATCGCGCGCGGCACTTGAACGATCGCCCGGTTGTGCCGCCAGATCGTCTCCTCGGCCGCCCCGGCCCGCTCCTTGAGATCGGCGCCCGCACAGAACGCGCGCCCCTCGCCGGTGAGGATCAGCACGCGCGCCGCGGGCTCCCGGCCCACGGCCTCGAGCGCGGCCGTCAGTTCCCGGCAGACCGCCGTGCTGAGCGCGTTCAGCGCATCCGGCCGGCGGATCGTCAGCGTGACGATGCCGTCGTGCGAATCGAGCGTCACCAGTGGCGCAGCCATTCCCCGTCCCTCCTCATGGTCGTGTGCGGCGCCGCGCCGTGGCGAGCGCCGTGACGGCGCTCGCCACGGCGTCCGCGAGCTCCCCCGCGTCCTGATCCGTGATCGTGAGCGGCGGCGCCACGATCACCGGGTTGTCGGTGAAGCACAGCACGCCGCGGTGGCGCATCTCCCGCTCCAGCCGGTCGATTCCCCGCGTCCCGAGCGCAAGCGGGTGGCGCGTCGCGCGGTCCGAGACCAGCTCGACGGCGGCCATGAGGCCGAGCCCCCGCACCTCCCCCGCGATCGGGCAATCACGAAGCCGCGCCGCGAGCCCGTCCGCGAGGCGGCGGCCGAGCGACGCGGCCCGGTCGACGAGCCCCTCCTCTTCGATGATCCGCAGGCAGGCGAGCGCCGCCGCGCAGGCCGCGGGATGGCCGCTGTAGGTGAAGCCGTGCGGCACCAGCCGGCGCGCCAGCCGCTCGGCGACGTGACGCCGCAGCGCGATCGCGGCCAGCGCTTGATAGCCGCCGGTCATCCCCTTCCCGAGGATCATGATGTCCGGCGTGACCTGCCAGTGGTCGCACGCGAACCACCGGCCGGTCCGGCCGAATCCCGTCACCACCTCGTCGGCCACCAGCAGCACGCCGTGGCGGTCGCAGATCGCGCGCAGCCGCGGCCAGTACTCGGCCGGCGGGACCAGCACGCCGCCCGGCCCGGGCACCGGCTCGGCGAAGACGGCCGCGACGCGGCCGGGGCCCGCGTCGACAATCACCCGCTCGACTTCGTCGGCGCAGGCAAGCGTGCAGGCGTCGAGCACGGCGCAGTGCGGGCAGCGGTACCGGTACGGCGCGTGGACGAACCGGATCCCGGCGAGCGGCGTGCCCATCCCGCGCAGGAGGCCGCGGTCCGGGTCGCTGAGTGAGGAGCCGGCGTAGGTGCTGCCGTGCGCGGAGTACTCCCGGCTGATGACGATCCGGCGCCGGCCCTCCCCCGCGGCGCTGTGAAACCGCCGGGCGAACTTGAGCGCCGTGTCCACCGCCTCCGACCCCGTCGGCACCGGGACGATGCTCACGAGATCGCCGGGCAGCACGGCGCGGAGCCGTTCGGCCAGCGTCTCTACAAGCGGCGAGGCGGCGTCCGTCAGCGGCGCGAACGACAGCGTCCGCAATTGGCCCGCGATCGCGTCGATGATCTCGGTCCGGCCGTAGCCGACGAGCGCCGCCCACAGCCCGGACCGCGCGTCGAGGTAGCGGCGCCCGTCCGCGTCCCAAACGTGCGGCCCCTCGCCCCGCACGAGCCGTAGGGGTCCGCCGCGGCGCGCGAGCGTGGCCTGGACTTGCCCCTGGTACCACACGGAGGGCGGGGACGGCAGCGGCCCGGACATCGCCGACACCTTCTCGGCAGGAAGCGCCGGGACCCGCAGGAAATGCTCCGGCACCCTCCGGCACGGGCGCAGGTCCGGCTTTGATTTCATGGTTGCGGGCGCGCTTTGGCCCTGGGCCTACGGCGTGAGCCAAAGATGCCCGCAGGCCCAGGATCGGCCCGCGCGGGCGGTTGAGGAGGCATGGCGATGGCCGTAAAGCAGTATCCGCTGTTCATCGACGGGCGGTGGGTGAACGGCAACGGGCGCGGCGCGTTCGACGTGCTCAACCCCGCGACGTCCGAGCCGATCGCGGCCGTCCCCGACGGCAGCGTCGAGGAAGCCCGCGCCGCGGTGGACGCGGCCGCGCGCGCGTTCCCCGGCTGGGCCGAGCGGACCGCGCTCGAGCGGGGCGCGATTCTCCTCCGGGCGCGCGACATCCTGACCGGGCGGCTCGATGCGCTGGCGCGCCTCGTCACCGAGGAGAACGGCAAGCCGGTCGCGGAAGCGCGCGGCGAAGTGGCGTTTGCGATCCAGTATCTGCCGTGGTTCGCGGAGGAGGCGCGCCGCGTCTACGGCGAGATCGTGCCCCCGCCGGTGCCGCACAAGCGCCTGTGGGTCATCCGGCAGCCGCTCGGGGTCGTCGGCGCGATCACCCCCTGGAACTTCCCGGCCACGATGGTGCTGCGCAAGATCGCCCCGGCGCTCGCGGCCGGGTGCACCGTCGTGCTGAAGCCGGCGAAGGAGACGCCGCTCACGGCGATCGAGATCGCGCGCGCCTTCGAGGAGGCGGGCCTCCCGCCGGGCGTGTTCAACGTCGTCGTCGGCCGGCGCGCGGCACCGATCGCCGACGTGTTCCTCACGGATCCGCGCGTGCGCAAGATCGCGTTCACCGGCTCCACGGAGGTCGGCAAGACGCTGATGCGCGGCGCCGCCGATCAGCTCAAACGGCTCACGTTCGAGCTCGGCGGCAACGCCCCGTTCATCGTCTTCGAGGACGCCGACCTCGACCGCGCCGTGCAGAACGCCGTCGCGATCAAGTACTTCCGGGTCGGCGGCCAGTCGTGCATCTGCGCGAATCGCCTCTACGTGCAGCGCGCCATCGCGGACCGCTTCCTCGCGAAATTCGTCGAGGCGGTGAAGGCGATCAAGGTCGGCCCGGGCACCGAGCCCGGCGTCCAGGTCGGGCCGCTCATCAACGCCGAGACGCTCGAGAAGGTCGAGACGATGGTCGCGGAGGCGGTGGGCCAGGGCGCGCGGCCGCTCGCCGGCGCCCGGCGGCTGACCGACGGCGCGTTCGCCCGCGGGTACTTCTACGCGCCTACGGTCCTCACCGACGTGCGCGAGGAGATGCGCGTCGCGAAGGACGAGACGTTCGGCCCGGTCGCGCCGATCCTGCCCTTCGACACCGAGGCCGAGGTCATCGAGCGGGCCAACAACACGACCTTCGGCCTCGCCGCCTACCTCTCGTCCCGGGACCTCGCGCGGGTCGTGCGGGTCGGCGAGGCGCTCGAGTACGGCCTCGTCTGCGTGAACGACGCGACCGGGTACACGCACGAGATCCCGTTCGGCGGCGTCAAGGAGAGCGGGCTCGGCCGCGAGGGCGGGCGGCACGGCATGCACGAGTACACGGAGGTCAAGTCGATCTCCATTAACATCTCGTAGCCGCGCCGCGGCGGCGGATGCAGCCCTCCACCCAGATTACGGAGATCGCCTGTGACGTGCTCGTCTGCGGCGCCGGCCTCGGCGGCGTTGCCGCGGCCCTGCGCGCCGCCCGGCTCGGCCTGCGCGTCTGCCTGACCGAAGAAGCGGCGTGGCCCGGCGGGCAGGTCACCACCCAGGGCGTCTCCGCCCTCGACGAGCACCAGTACATCGAGACGTTCGGCGGCACCGCGGCGTACTACGAGCTGCGCAACGGGATCCGCGCCTACTACCGCAGCGCCTACCGTCTGTCCGCGGCCGCGGACAGCGCGGGACCGCTCAACCCCGGCAACGCCTGGGTGAGCCCGCTCTCGTTCGAGCCGCGGGCCGCGGCGACGGTGCTCGAAGCAATGATGGCCCGGTCGCACGACTCCGGCGCGCTGCAGGTCTTCTACCACACCCGGGCGATCGCGGCGGAGGTCTTCAGCGGCGAGGTCCGGTCGGTGCTGACGCGCCAGACCGAGAGCGGCGCGCTCATCCGCTTCCATGCGCGGTTCGTGCTCGACGCGACGGATCTCGGCGATCTCCTGCCGCTCACCGCGACGCCGTACGCGGTGGGCGCGGAGTCGCAGGCTGAGACGGGCGAGCCGTCCGCGCCGGCGGCGGCCGACCCGACATGCTTCCAGTTCCTGACCTTCCCGTTCGCCGTGGAGTGGCGCCCCGGCGAGAACAACACGATCCAGAAGCCGGACGGCTACGAGAACAATCGCACCGCGCAACCGTACTCGTTCGCGTACAAGACGGCCGACCCCGTGGCGCCGGTGTACCAGATGTTCGGGACAGCGCCGGGAACCCACGGATCGTTCTGGACCTACCGGCGGGCGCTCGACGCGGCGAATTTCGACGACGCGCGCATTCCGAACGACGTCAGCATCATCAACTGGACGAGCAACGACTACCGCGGCCCGGCGCCGATCGACCGGACGGCGCTCGAGCTCGCGGCGCTCTACCGCGACGCGCGCCTGCTGAGCCTCGGGTTTCTCTACTGGCTGCAGACCGAAGCCCCGCGCGACGACGGCGGCGCCGGCTACCCTGAGCTGCGGCCCCGGCCGGATGTAATGGGCACGGTCGACGGCGTGTCGCAGATGCCGTACGTCCGCGAAGGGCGCCGTCTCAAAGCGCTGGTCACGATCCGCGAGCAGGACATCGCGGCATCGGCGCAGCGCGGCGCGCGCGCCGCGCCGCAGGCCGCGTCGGTCGGGGTGGGCCTGTATCCGATCGATCTCCACGGCTGCGGCGTCAACACCGTAAGCCTGTCGACCCGGCCGTTTCAGATCCCGCTCGGCGCGCTGGTGCCGCAACGCACGACCAACCTGCTCGCCGCCGCCAAGAACATCGGCACGACCCACCTGACCAACGGCGCGTACCGCGTGCATCCGGTGGAGTGGGCGGTCGGCGAGGCCGCGGCGCTGCTTGCGGCGTTCTGCCTGCATGCCGGCCGCCCCCCGCACGAGGTGCACGACAACCCACGGCTCGTCCTGCGGCTGCAGCTCCTGGCGCTCGATCAGGGTGTCCCGCTCTACTGGTATGACGACGTGCCGATCGGCCATCCGGCGTTCGTCGCGACGCAGCTGCTCGCGGTCGCCGGCGTCTGGCCGGGCAACGACGACACGCTGTCGTTTCGGCCCGACGAGCCGGTCAGCCAGTTCGACGCGAAGCGGACGATCGTCGCCACGGCGCAGATGGTGCAGGCAGCGGGCGGCCGGGCCGTCCCCGTGAGCGCCTCGCTGCAAATCACCATGGGCGACGCGCTCACCCCGATGTCCCGCGAGGCCGCGATCCAGGCGCTCGCGGACGCGCTGCCCGACGCGGGCGGCGCGCAAAGCCCGGCGCTCGCGGACCCGCCGACCCGGGCGGACCTCGCCCGCCTCCTGGCGGTTGTGGTCCGGCACGTCATCGACACCGACCGGTTCGGCGGCTAGGGCGTGGCCCAGTCGACGCCCCGCGGGCTGCCGTGGCCCGTGATCGCAACGGTGTGTCTGGGCACGTTCATGGGCGCGCTCGACAGCAGCATCGTCACCGTGGCCTATCCCACCTTCACCGCGACCTTCCGCGTCCCGGTCTCCCTCGTCCAGTGGGTCGGCGTCGCGTATCTGCTTACCTCGTCCAGCCTCGTCGCGATCTTCGGCCGGATCTCGGACATGGTGGGCCACAAGCGCATCTACGTCGCGGGATTTACCGTCTTTCTCGCCGGCTCGGTCCTGTGCGGCGCGGCGACCGGGATCGGCGCCCTCATCGCGTTTCGGGCGCTGCAGGCCGTCGGGTCGGCGATGCTCGTCGCGAACAGCGTGGCGATCCTGTCGTACACGGTCGGCGGCGCGCGGATGGGGACGGCACTCGGGCTGCTCGAGACCGCGGTGTCGGTCGCGCTCGTCGTGGGTCCCGTCGTAGGCGGCCTGCTGATCCAGGTGTCCACCTGGCGCATGATCTTCTACATCAACGTGCCGGTCGCGATCGGCGCCACGCTGCTGGCCCGGCGCACGCTGCCGCCGCTCGAGGGCCTGGGCGGGCGCGGACGCTTTGACGTCGCCGGCGCGCTGACCTTCGGCGCCGGTCTCGGCGCGCTGCTCCTCGGCGCGAGCCTCGGCCCGGTCATCGGATGGGCGGCCGCCACGGTTGACGTGCTCCTCGGAGCCGGAACCGTACTGCTGATCGCCTTCGTCGCAATCGAGCGGCGGGTGCCGTCGCCGATGCTCGACTTGTCGCTCTTCTACAACCGCCGGTTCGCGGGCGCCAACGCCGCGAAGGTCTGCGCCTACGCGGCATCGTTCACGGTCGTGTTCGTGATCCCGTTCTACCTGCAGCAGGTACTGCGCTACGCGCCCGGAGCGGTCGGCATCGCCATGACGCCGATGCCGGCGGCGCTCGCCGCGGGGTCGCTCCTCGGCGGACCACTCTCGGACCGCGCCGGCTCGCACGTGCTCGCGCCGCTCGGCATGGCGATCGCCACCGTGGGCGGCGCGTTGTTCATGCTGGTGTCCCCGGCCCGCGGGTACTGGTCGCTTGCCGCCGCGATGGTCGTGATGGACTTTGGGATGGGCCTCTTTATCGCGCCGAACGATGCCGTCATCATGAACAGCGCGCCGCGCGACAAGCAGGGCGTGGCGGGCGGCGTGCTCGCGATGATGCGGGCCATCGGCATGATCACCGGCCTGACCGTGGCCGCGACCATCATGCAATCACGCTTGGGCCCTATAGCGGTGGCCGAGGGCACGCCCGGTGGAAGTGGGGGCGGCATCCCTCCGCAGGCGCTGACGCAGGGCATTCAGAACGTCTACGCGGCGACGATCCTGCTCTGTCTCCTCTCAACCGCGCTCTCGCTGCTTCGCGGCCGGCCCCGGGCGTGAGATGGCTCCCGCCGGTAAAGGCCCCTTACGGCCGCAGGTAATCTTCCCGCAGCGGGTGGAACACGTCCAAGACGATCGCGCGGCCGCCGACCGGCCGGCCGCCGTGCGGCACGCCGCCTGCGATCATGTACATGTCGCCCGGCTGCATCACTTTGCGCTCGTCGCCGATCCACATCTCGAACTGTCCCTCGACGACCATCCCGCCTTGCTCGTGCGGGTGGCTGTGGGTCGGCACTTCGCTTCCGGCCGCGAGTTCCACGTAGCTCAGCATCACGTTCTTGCCGGGCAGCGGCTTCATCGTCACGCCTTTCGCGATCTCTTTGCCGCGCAGTTCCTTTGCGGACGTGAAATGACTCGCCATCGCGGGACCTCCAAGAAAGCGCCCTAAGCAGCCGGACCGTTTTGTGATTCGCCTGCGCCGGGATACCTCCTCGGTGGACGCCCTCGGGAGATAGAACGGGAGATCCTCGGAGGCGCTGCGAATCCCGACCCATGTTTACGAAGTCGGTCGCCTGGTACGATGCCGTCTACAGCTGGAAGAACTATGAGCGCGAGGCGCACAGACTCCGGCTGCTCATGGACCAGCACGCACGACGCCCGATCACAACGCTGCTGGACGTGGCCTGCGGCACCGGTCAGCACATCACGCACCTGAAGCCGCACTACACCGTGGAGGGACTGGACCTGGACCTCGCGATGCTGAACCTCGCCCGGCGGCGACACCCGGACGTGACGTTTCACCAGGGCGACATGCGGGCGTTCGACCTCGGACGCCGCTTCGACGCGGTAACCTGTCTGTTCGCCTCTGTTGCGTACTGCCGCTCCACCGTCGAGCTCGCGCAGACCGTCGGATGCATGGCCAAGCATGTGAATCCGGGCGGGCTGGTGATCGTGGAACCGTTCCTCGGACCTGAACAATTCAAGCCGGGATACCTCGGGGCGATCTTCGTGGATCGTCCGGATCTCAAGATCGCCCGCATCCACACCTCGTCCGTCTCCGGACAGGCCGCCGCGATACTGTTCCACTACCTCGTCGGCACCCCGGACGGCGTGGAGCACTTCACGGAACGCCACGAAATGACGATGTTTACCCGTGACGAGTACCTCGTCGCACTCGAGGCCGCGGGCCTTCGCGCGGCACGCGACGACGAAGGATTGATGGGCCGCGGTCTTTACATCGGGGTGCGGCCGTCGCCGGACGCCGCCGGCGGCCGTCCCGTCGATTGAGGCGGCAGGTTGCACGGATTCGAGAAGACGGTCATTTGACCCGCGCGTAGCAAAGGCAATCTCTCGGCGCGGCACTAACGTTGGGGTGCATCGTCCAACGACGCAGGACACCCTCCCGCTGGAAGCGGGCCTTCTCCAAGACCCTCGTGCTCGGTTGATTCTCAACATCACAAACGGCCCAGACGCGGAAGACTCCGGGCTGGTCGAGTAACCACGCCGCGACCGCTTCGACCGCCTCGGTCATGTACCCATGGTTCCAATATGCCTTGCCGAGTACATAGCCAAGCTCGACGCCATGAGCACCCGGCCGAGCCTCCAGCATGCCAATGGGGGAATCCTCACCCGCTAGCGTGAGCACCCATGCCGCGCGCTCTCCTGATTCACGCATCGCCTGGCCACGGCGGAGGAACTCATACACCTCTTCCACCGTCTGGTCCGCACGCCAGGTGAGGTACCGAACGACCTCCGGATCGTGTGCCCACCGCTCGAAGATCGCCGGCGCATCGTCCAGCGTGGGCGTGCGGAGTAGAAGCCGCGCGGTCTGGATGCGGTGAGGAAAAGACAAGATCATCGACTGACGTCCCTGAACGACTGTTCAGTCACACGGTGGGTGTTCGTCGCGAATCTGCTTCGGCCTGTGGAATCCGGCGCCCGCCGTGGAGCGGGAGAACGCCTCCAGGTGGGGTGACCGCCCGTTGGGGGGCCGCCTGGGACGGTCGACCGGAGGGAATCCGGGGGAAAAGGGTTGGGAAAGGAACCTGTTCTATCATTTCGGCGTTTCCCTCACCGTGACGGAGCGCGCGGTGCGCTGCGCACGGCGTTCGGAGGTGACCAGTATCGTGCGACATGGCAGGCTCCAGTTTCTGGTAACAACGGCCGCGCTGATCGCGCTGGCCGTGAGCGGTCCGGCCGTGTTTCCGGCCGCGGGCCAGCAGCCCACCGGCATCCAGGTCGGCAGCGTGGTACTCGCCCACGGCGTCAAACAGACGAGCGCCTTCGGCCAGGGCGACGTCACCCCGCTTGATCCCGGTACTTCGTTCGTGACGACGGACGTGCCGTACGCGATCGTCAAGGTGACGTCGGCGCCCGCGGACACGCCGGTGACCCTGCGCCTCGTCGATCCGACCGGGATCGCCTATTCGGTCGACGCCAGAACGCCCAAGCGGCGCGACACCAAGCCGTGGCAGTCGTTCCAGTTTGCGGCTCCACTCTACATTTTGGGGACGGACCTCGAGTCGCGCACCGGCACGTGGCATTTCCAGGTTCTGATGAACAATCAGGTCCAGAACGACACGGCCTTTCAGTGGCAACCGGCCAGCGCGCTGACCTTGGGAAACATCAGGCAGGCCGTGGACGCGTCCCCGACGCAGGCCGACCTGCACTGGCGGTACGGCGCGGCGCTGGCGCTCTTCAATCACGACGCCGACGCGGTGGGGCAGCTGAAGAATGCGATCCAGCTTGATCCTAAATATGCGCTCTACCACATCTCGCTCGGGCGCGTCTATGAACATGACGGCCGCAAGTCCGATGCGATGAACGAGTTTCAAACGGCGCTCGGCATCCACGGCAGCTTCTACGACGCGGTCTTCCAGGGCTGGGCGCAGGAGCACCTGAACCGGCTGAAGGCAGGCCGGTAGCGGCGGGGTGGGTCCGCGGGTCGACGTCCGCACGCTGTGCTTCGTGCGGGACGGCGACCGGATCTTGCTGCAGCGCCGCCGGCGGCCGCCGAACGAGGGCCTCTACAACGTCCCCGGCGGCAAAGTCGAACACCACGAGGATCCGTACGAGGCCTGTCTCCGCGAGGTCCGCGAGGAGACAGGCCTCAGCCTCTCCCACGCGCGCCTGCGCGCGGTGCTGACCGTGATCGCCCGCGACACCGGCACGCAGTGGCTCTTGTTTACGTTCGTGGCCGAGCGTCCGGCCGGCGACGCGGGCCCCGTCACCGACGATGAGGGCGACCTGCGCTGGGTCCCGCTCGACGAGGTCGCCGCCCTGCCGGTCGTCTCCGACATCCCGCTGATCCTGCCGCACCTCTGGTCCCCGGAGCCCGGCGTCCTCATGGCGAAGATCGACTGCGCCACCGACGACGCCGACAGCGTGATCGGCAGCCGGCTGCGGATGAGCTGATCGAATCGCCGGACGGTGCACGGAAGGGGTCGCCCGCCCCGAAGCCAAACCACTGTGCTGTGCCCGAACAGGTCCTCGTGGTTCCCCGCGCCCGGCTTTTTCCCGACGGAGGCTTCTACGGCTTCAAGCGGGAGGGGCTGGCGGGCTACCTCGCCGCGATCGCGGGGCACGCGTTCTTCGCGCGGCGCGACCAGGTCGAAGAGGACCCCTCCCTGAAGCAGATCATCCCCTACACCGTGGTCCGGCACGACGCGCGCATCTTTCTCGTCGGCCGGACGCGCCGGGGCTCGGAGACCCGCCTCCGGGAGAAGCTCTCGATCGGGCTCGGCGGACATATCAATCCCGTCGACAACCAACCCGACCTGTTCCCGGGCCGGGCGGCCGAGACGGCGATCGACGCCGGTCCGCGCGCAAACGAGGGCGAATCCGCCGGGACCCTCGTCGACGCGGCGATGGCCCGCGAGCTTACCGAAGAGGTCGCCCTGCCCGCCGGCTGGCGGGCGCGCCCGGTCGGCGTGCTGAACGACGACGTCGAGCCGGTCGGCCGCGTGCACTTCGGCCTCGTCTACGTCGCGGACGTCCCGATCCCGGACGTCAGCGTCCGCGAGACCGCCAAACTGACGGGCGCGTTCGCGACGATGGCCGAGGTTCGCGACGCCTACCCGCGTCTCGAGTCCTGGTCCCAGTTCATCCTCGACGGAGTGGACCTGCAGGAGGCCTGACCCTGGCCACCCTCCTGCCTGACACCGCGGGCATCGATCTCGCCCGCACGCTGGATTCGGGACAGGCCTTCCGGTGGCGCTGGGACAACGGCACGCGGCAGGTCGCGACCGGCGTCGTCGGCCGACGCATGGTCCGGCTCGCCCAGGATGCCCGCGGCATCCGGCTGCTTTCGCCCGATGCGCCGGACGCCCGCGATGCGATGCGCCGCTATCTCGGGGCGATCCCCCGCCGCGCCCATCCCCGGCGCGTCGAAGCGACGCTCGCCGCGGATCCTGTGCTGGCCCGGCTGCTCCCGCACACCGCCGGCCTCTCGCTGCTCTCGCAGGATCCGTGGGAAGTCCTGATCTCCTTCATCATCTCGCAGAACAACAACATCCCCAAAATCATGCGGTCGATCGACGGACTCGCGCGCGCACTCGGAGAGCCCCTCGACGACGGCGTGGCGGCATTTCCGACGCCCGAACGTCTCGCGGCCGCGCCCGCGCGCACGCTCGCGGCCTGCTCGCTCGGGTATCGCGTCCCGTACGTGCGGTCCGCCGCGCGCCTTGTCGCGGACGGACGGCTCGATCTCGCGGCGCTGTCGCGGATGGAACACGCCCCGGCGCGCGCGGCCCTGCTCGACGTGCCCGGCGTCGGCGAAAAGGTCGGCGACTGCGTGCTGCTGTTTGGCCTCGGCCACCGCGCGGCGTTTCCGATCGACGTTTGGGTGCGCCGCGCCGTCGAACGGCTGTACTTTCGAGGACGGCCCCGGCGGCTGCGCGAGATCCAGGCCTTCGCCCGTGAGCGATTCGGCCCGCTCGCCGGACACGCGCAGCAGCACCTCTTTGCGTACGCGCGCGCCCGGTTCCGCGCATGAGCGCGATCCTCCGCCCGGCGCTCATGCTCGCGGGCGTTACGGCGTATCTCGGGCTGAGCGTGCTCGCGTGGGGCGGCCCGGGGCCTTTCTTTTCCCACCGGGCGCTCGTCGCGCTGACGGTCGTCACGTTGGCACTGACCGTCGCCACGCTGCGGGCCGGCGGCAATCTCAGTTCGGGCGAGCGCGAGGACCGCGGCAACCGGTGGGTCATCGCCGCGTTCGCGACCATCGGACTGCTCGAGGGCTACCTGCCGGCCTACACCGACCGGATGCGGATGTGGGTCATCGACGGCGACGCGGTGCGGTGGCTCGGCGTCGTGCTCTTCGCGGGCGGAGGCGCGCTGCGGATCTGGCCGGTCTTCGTGCTAGGCCGCCGGTTCAGCGGCCTCGTGGCGATCCAGCCGGGGCACGCGCTCGTCACCACCGGAGTTTACGGGACGATCCGCAATCCGAGTTACCTGGGCCTTCTGATCAGCTCGCTGGGGTGGGGACTCGCCTTTCGCTCGGGCGCGGGCGTGCTGCTCGCCGCGCTCCTGATCCCGCCGCTCGTGGCACGGATGGACGCGGAGGAGCGCCTGCTGCAAAGCCAGTTCGGTGCGGACTACGACGCGTATCGCGCCCGGACGTTCCGGCTGATTCCCGGGGTCTACTGAGCCCGCCGTGTACATCGCGACGCGCGCCGACCCACGGAAGGGTCCGCCCCCGGCCCCTGGCCGTTGAGACAGGGATTCCCTGGCCGCTTCTCCGGTGGACGGCGGCGCGTGGACGCGTATCCTTGAGATGCGGTGCGGTGCTGTTGCCGAAAGGAGGACGCGATGTCTGTCCGTGGTGCGGGTGAAACCATCAAGAATACCGTGTCGGTCTGGGACGGCGTGACCGCGCACGCGCACCGGTTCGGCGGGACCGAGTTTCGGCTCGGAAGCCGGGAGATCGGCCACGTGCACGGCGACGGGCTCGTCGACATCCCGTTTCCGACCAAGGTCCGCAACGAGATCGTCTCCGCGGGCGAGGCGTCGCCCCACCATGTCCTGCCGGAGAGCGGCTGGGTGAGCTTCTACATCCAAAAACCGGAAGACGTGAAACGGGCCATCGGCCTGCTGCGCCGGTCGTATGAGATCGCGGTCGCGCAGCGAACGCGGGCCGACGCGGCGAAGCACTCGCGGCCCGCGTGAACGCGGCGCTCGTCCACCGGCGGGGAGGTCAACGGTGATCCATCAACTGCGGATCTACGAGATTTTCGAGCACAACAAAGCCGCCTTCCACGCGCGCTTCCGCGACCACGCGGCGCGCATCATGCGGAAACACGGGTTCGACATCGTCGCGATGTGGGAGACCAAGACGCCCCGCCGGACCGAGTTCGTCTATCTGCTGGCGTGGCCCGATGAGGCGGCGAAATCGGCGGCGTGGGCGAAATTCTTCGCGGACGAGGAATGGAAAGAAGCGAAGCGCGCGACGGCCGCGCACGGGGATATGGTCGGGGAGATCGAGGACCGCATGCTCGCGCCGGTCGACTACTCTCCGTCGTTGCTCGCGAGGCGCTGATCGACCACCCCGCTCCTCACGCGACGACGGTAATCGCGCCGCCTCCGGGCCCGGTGATCTCGCCGATCACGGCCGCCACGGGGAGCCCGCCCACGCGCAGCGCCCGGACCAGCGCGTCGCACCGCGCTTCCGGCACGGCGATGAGCAGGCCGCCGGAGGTCTGCGCGTCGGCCAGCAGAATTTGCGCGTCCTCGCCGACGCCGTCCCACGACACGACGCCCTGGAGAGATTCGCGGTTGCGCTGAGTCCCGCCCGGGATCGCGCGGGCCCGCACCAGCGGCCACGCGGCTGCGAGGATGGGCACGTCGCGCAGCCGGACGCGCGCGGCAACTCCGGACCCTCGCGTCATCTCGGCGAGATGCCCCAGCAGGCCGAACCCCGTGATGTCGGTCGCGGCGGACACGCCGATGGCGATCATCGCTTCGGCGGCCGGCCGGTTGAGCGCGGCCATGATGCGAATCGCTTCGTCGACCGCGGCCTGCTCCGCCTTGCCCTGCTTGAGGGCCGTGGTCACGATGCCCATCCCGAGCGGCTTCGTCAGCACGAGGCGGTCCCCCGCCCGGGCCGCGGCGTTGGTGATGACGCGCTCGGGATGCACGAACCCGGTCACCGCTAACCCGTATTTGGGCTCGGGGTCGTCGATCGTGTGGCCGCCGATGATGGTCACGCCCGCCTCGGCGCACTTGTCCGCGCCGCCGCGCAGAATCTCGCCGAGCACGTCGAGCGGGAGCTTCGCGCGGGGGAACCCCGCGAAGTTGAGGGCGAGCCGGGGCGTCCCGCCCATCGCGTACACGTCGCTCAGCGCGTTGGCCGCCGCGATCGCCCCAAACCAGTACGGATCGTCCACGATGGGCGTGAAGATATCGATCGTCTGGACCAGGGCCAGATCGGGCCCAAGACGGTAAACACCGGCGTCGTCGGCGGTGCTGGTACCCACCAGGACGTTCGGGTCGGTGATCGGTGGCAGGTGGCGCAGAACCTGCGCCAGGTCCGTCGGACTCAGCTTGGATGCTCAGCCCGCGCAGGCCACCATGCTGGTGAGCCGGATGCGGTCGCGGTCGTTCATGCCCCCTCCGGGCGCGGCGCGTGGCTCGTGCCGCGTCAATTGTAGCATCTGTTATAGTAACGTCTGAGGCTCCCATGGCGGTCAACGTTCACCTGCTGAAAATCTTTCACGCGGTCGCGCGGTCGGGCAGCTTCTCGCGCGCGGCGTCGGAACTAGCGATCAGCCAGCCGTCGGTCAGCATCCAGGTGGGGGAGCTGGAGCGGCAGTTCGGGGTGGAGCTGTTCGAGCCGGCCGGCAAGTCCGTCCGGCTCACCGAGGCCGGGCGGATCTGCTTCGACTACGCGGGGAGGATCCTCGCGCTCATGGAAGAGGCCCAGCGTGCGATGGACGAAGTCAAAGGCCTCGGGCGCGGCCGCCTCCTCGTCGGCGCGACACAGACGCCGGGAACGTACATCCTGCCGGCGATGCTCGGCCGCCTGAAGGCCAAATACCCGCGGCTCGAGATCGCCCTGCGTATCGACGATCCCCGCAGAATCCAGGAAATGGTGCTGCGCCAGGAACTCGACCTCGCGGTAACGGGATGGCGCGTCAGCCTCCCGGATCTCGAGGCCGTCCCGATGGCCGACGACGAGATGGTCCTCGTCGTCGCGCCGTCGCACCCGTTCGCGGACCTGCCGGAAGTGGCGCTTACCGACCTCGCGCGCGAGCCGTTCATCATGCGGGAACGGGGATCTGGCGCCCGGGAATTGCTCGACGACGCGCTGCACCGCGCCGGGGTTTACATCACGCCGACGCTGGAACTCGAGGGCGTCGACGCGGTGAAGCAGGCGGTCGCCGCGAACCTCGGCGTCTCGATGCTGTCGCGCTGCGCGATCGACCTCGAGGTCTCGACCGGCCGGCTGCGCGTCGTGCCGGTGCGGGATTTCAAGGTCGAGCGGACGATCTGGCTCGTGCGCCACCGCGACCGGCAGCTCCCGCGCGCCGCGCAGGCGTTTATCGCCCTCGCCACCGTCTCGCCGGGTGTGGAGCCGGTGCAGACGTAGATTTTGCCGACCGGCGACAACCAGCGCGATGAGAGGCATGCTGACCGAGCAGTAACCCCAGGGGCCGCCGCCAAGCGCGCACAGTGTTGACCCATTGAACGGCAGTTGCTAAGATGCAGAAAACTCAATACGGGCGATGACAGAGAGCGCGGACCGCGCGACTGCCCCGAGAGAGCCGGCGATACGGTGGAAGCCGGCGCAGCCGCGGACCCGAGTCCACTCCTGAGCCCTCGGCCGATGCGGTCCGGCGATGCCGGATCGAAGGCCGGCGGGTCCGCCCGTTATCGCTGTCGAGCGCCGGACGCCCGCCCGATCGAACGGCGGGACGGCCGGCAAAGGAGTGGCACCGCGAGCGCTCTCGCCTCCTACGGCGGGAGCGCTGTCGTTTGTCATCGACGCACCGAACAGCACATAACACAACCAGGAGGTCTGCGATGCGCGATCTGCCGGACGCGAACCTGTTGATCCCGGGACCGACCCCGCTCCCGCCCGAGGTTCTGGAGGCCATGAACCGGCAGATGACCAACCACCGCGGGCCCGTATTCGGCGAGATCATGCGCGAGGTGCTCGACGGGCTGCACGAGGTGTTTCAGACGCGGAACGACATTCTGACCTTCGTCGCCTCCGGCACCGGCGGCCTCGAAGCCTCGGTGGTGAACGTCTTCTCGCCGGGCGACCGCGTGCTGTCGGTCACCAACGGCTCGTTCTGCGAGCGGTGGGCCGAGATGGCGGAACTGTACGGCGCCCGGGTGGACCGGATCTCCGCGCCGTGGGGCCGGCGCGTCCCGGTCGCGGAAGTCGCCGCGCGCCTCGAGGCCGACACGGGCGGCGAGTACCGCGCCGTGCTCGTGACGCAGAGCGAGACGAGCACGGGCGTCCACAACGACGTGCGGGCGATCCGGGAGGCGATGGGCCGGCACCCCGCGCTCCTCATGGTCGATGCGATCAGCGCGCTCGGGGCGATCCCGCTCGAGACCGACGCCTGGGGCGTCGACGTCGTCGTGACCGCCTCGCAGAAGGCGCTGATGAGCCCGCCGGGGCTCGCGTTTCTCAGCGTGAGCGACCGCGCGTGGGCCGCCGCGCAGCGGAGCACGACCCCACGCTTCTACCTCGACTTCGTCCGGGCGCGGAACGCGGCGCGCTTCGCCAATCCGTCCACGCCGTTCACGACCGCCGTCTCGGTGGCGTACGCGGTCCAGGCGGCCGTGCGGCTGATCCGCAAGGAAGGCCTCCAAAACGTGTTCGCGCGGCACCGCCGCATGGCGCAGCTCGTGCGCGCCGGCGTCCGCGGCATGGGCCTCGAGCCGTTCGTAGACGACGCCTCGGCGGTCGACACCGTGACGACCGTGCGGATGCCGCAGGGCGTCGACAGCCAGAAGGTGGTCGCGCACGCCCGCGACCGCTATCAGGTGCTCATCGGAAACGGCATCGGCAAGCTCGAGCACGACATCGTCCGCATCGGCCATCTCGGCTACACCAGGCCGGAGTGGCTGCTTGGCGGGCTCGAGGCGCTCGGGAAGACGCTCGGCGACCTCGGGCGCCCGGTCCGCACCGAGAGCGGCGTGCGCGCCGCAAACGGCGCGCTCAAGGCAGGCACCCTGGGCTAGCCATGCGCGTGCTCGTCGCCGACGGTCTCGCGGACGAGGGCCTCCGCCGCCTCTCCGCCGCCGGCGAAGTCGTGGTGCGCGCGGGCGTGCCGGACGACGAGCTGCGTTCGCTCCTCAGCGGGTTCGACGCGGTGATCGTACGGAGCCGCACCCGCGTGCCGGCCGGCAGCCTTGACGACGCCGGCCACCTCCGCGTGATCGCACGCGCCGGCGTCGGCGTGGACAATATCGACGTCGAGGCGGCGACCCGCCGCGGCATTCTCGTCCTGAACACCCCGGAGAGCAGCACGATCGCGGCGGCCGAGCACACCTTCGCGATGATGCTCGCGCTCGCGCGCCACGTCCCGAGCGCCGCCCAGGCGGTCGCCCGCGGCGAGTGGGCGCGGGAGCGGTTCCTCGGCACGGAGCTCACCGGCAAGACCCTCGGCGTGGTCGGCCTCGGCAAGATCGGCAGCGAAGTCGCCCGGCGCGCCCTCGCCTTCGGCATGCGCGTGGTGGCGTCGGACCCCTACGTGTCCGAGGAACGCGCGCGGCGCCTCGGGGTCGAGCTCGCCCCGTGGCCCGACATCCTGGATCTGGCCGACGTCGTCACGCTGCACGTGCCGCTGGGACGCGATACGCGGGCGCTCGTCGGCCCGGATGAGCTGGCGCGGATGAAGCCCGGCGCGTTCCTCATCAACTGCGCCCGCGGCGGGCTCGTCCACGAACCGGCGCTCCTCGCCGCGCTGGAGCGAGGCCAGCTCGGCGGCGCGGCCCTCGACGTGTTCGCGAAGGAGCCGCCCGGCGACAATCCCCTGCTGCGGCACCCGCGCGTCGTCGCCACCCCGCACCTCGGCGGCTCCACGGTCGAGGCCCAGCGCTCGATCGCCATCGAGGTCGCCGACCAGGTGCTCGCCGCGCTCCGCGGCGAGCCCGTCCGCGGCGCCGTGAACGCGCCCGCGCTCGGCGAGGACGTCTGGCAGCGGCTCGACCCGTTCCTGCACCTCGCCCGCTCCCTCGGCGGGCTCGCCGGCCAGCTCGCCGACGGCCAGATCCGCGCCGTGGCCCTCGTCTACGAGGGCGAGGTGGCCCGGCTCGACACGCAGCCCCTTACGGCGTCGGTGCTGGTCGGCCTGCTGCGCCACGCCTCCGACCAGCCGGTCAACCTCGTCAACGCGGTGCTGCTGGCCAAGGAGCGCGGGCTGCGCGTGAGCGAGTCCCACGCCGACCTGTGCGAAGATTTCGCGAGCCAGCTCGTCGCCGAGATCGAGACGTCGCGCGGGACGCTCCGGCTCGGTGGCACGCTGTGGGGCCACCGCGCGCCGCGCATCACCCGCCTCAACGCCTGGCGGCTCGACCTCGCGCCGGCGCCGCACATGCTGTTCGTGTGGAACGCGGACCGGCCCGGGATGATCGGCCACGTCGGCACGATCCTCGGCCGGCGCGGCGTCAACATCGCGAACATGCACGTCGGGCGGCTTGAATTACCTGATGGCCGGCCGCTTGTCGGCCGGCACGACGCCGGCGGGACCGCGGTGATGGTCCTGACGCTCGACGCCGCGCCGCCGGTCGACGTGACGCGCGAGATCGCGCAGGCCGACGGCATCACCGCGGTGCGGGCGACTCAGCTGCCCTCGGCGTAGGGCGCCGGCGGGCCGAAGGAGACGTGAGACGGTGCTGGACCTGCGCCTGATTCGCGAGCAGCCGGACCAGATCAAGGCCGCGATCCGGCGCAAAGGCGCCGACCCGGGCCTCGTCGACGCGGTGCTCGAAGCCGACCGCCGGCGGCGCGACGCGCTGCAGCGTGTCGAATCGCTGCGCGCGGAGCAGAATCGCGCCTCCACGGAGATTCCGCGGCTCACCGGCTCCGCCCGGGAGGCGCGCATCGCGGAGATGAAGCGGATCGCCACTGAGCTTCGCGGGACCGAGCCGGATCTCGCCGCGGCCGACGCGGCGCTCGAGGCCGCCCTGCGGCGCATTCCCAATCCCCCGCACCCGGAAGTCCCGGACGGCGGGCCCGAGGCGAGCGTCACCCTCCGCACGTACGGCGAGCCGCCGCACCCCCCGTTCGAAATGCTCGACCACGTCGAGTTGGGGACGCGGCTCGACATGCTCGACATCGAGCGGGCGGCCAAGATCTCCGGGTCCCGCTTCGTGCTGCTGCGCCGCGACGGCGCGCTCTTGGAGATGGCGCTCTTCCGCTACGCCGTCGACCGCCTCACGGCCGACGGCTTCATTCCCGTCATCCCGCCCGTGCTGGTGAAGCGGGAGGCCGTGCTCGGCACCATGGGCGGCGGCGGCCTCGACGAGCAGATGGTCTACCGGATCGACGGCGAGGACCTCGCGCTCGTCGGCACCTCGGAAGTGGCGCTCGGCTCGATGCTGGGCGGCGAAGTCCTCGACGAGGACGCGCTGCCGATGCGGTTCGTCGGCATCTCGTCCTGTTTTCGGCGGGAGGCCGGCGCGCACGGCAAAGACACGCGCGGCATCTTCCGCCTGCACCAGTTCGACAAGGTCGAAATGTTCTCGTTCTGCCACCCCGACCGCTCCTGGGACGAGCACGCGTACCTGCTCGGCCGGCAGGAAGCGCTCTGGCAGGGCCTCGGCCTGCCGTACCGCGTGGTCGACATCGCCGCCGGGGACCTCGGCGATCCCGCCGCGCGCAAGTATGACATCGAGACCTGGATGCCGGGCCGCGGCGGCTACGCCGAGACGCAGTCATGCAGCAACTGCACCGACTTCCAGGCGCGGCGCCTCAACGTGCGTTTCCGGTTGCGCGGCCGGCGCGGTCTCGAGTACGTGCACACCTTGAACGGCACCGCGGTCGCGGCCACCCGCACGATCATCGCCGTCATGGAGAACTTCCAGCAGGCCGGCGGCAGCATCCGGATCCCGGCGGTGCTGCAGCCCTACATGGGAGGCCGTACAGAGATCGTGCCGCCCGCGGCGCCGGCGCGGCACTAGCCACACAGTCGGGGGGACCGAATGCGGCGCTACGATGTCATCGTGATCGGCGTCGGCGGGATGGGCAGCGCCGCCGTCTACCATCTGGCCCGGCGGGGGAAGGCCGTCCTCGGACTGGAGCAGTTCGACATCCCCCACGATCGCGGCTCGTCCCACGGCACCAACCGCATCATCCGCCTCGCCTACTGGGAGCACCCGTCATACGTGCCGCTCCTGCGGCGCGCGTATGAGCTGTGGCGCGAATTGGAGCACCGCGCCGAAGAGCGCCTCCTCATCATTACGGGCGGCATCGACGCGGGCCCGGAAGGCTGCCCCACCGTGGCCGGCTCGCTCCTCTCATGCGATATTCATCACCTGCCGCATGAGACGCTCAGCGCCGCCGAATTGCACCGCCGTTTCCCGGGGTACCGCCTCGCGGGCGACATGGTCGCGGTGTACCAGCCGGACGGCGGCTTCCTGCTGTCGGAGCGCGCGATTGTCGCGCACGTGACCGCGGCGCAGGCGCTCGGCGCCGAGGTGCGCGCCCGCGAGCCGGTGCTCGATTGGGAGCCCGAGCGCGGCGGCGTGCGTGTGCGCACGGAGCAGGGAACGTACGCCGCCGAGCGGCTGGTCATCACCGCCGGGCCGTGGGCGGCACGGCTCGTGCCGGCGCTGGCCCGGGCGGCGGTGCCGGAGCGGCAGGTGCTGCTGTGGGCGCAGCCGCTCAAGCCCGAGCACTTCCGGCTCGCCACGTTCCCGGTGTTCAACATGGAGAGCCCGGAGGGCCGGTTCTACGGATTCCCGATCTATGGGGTCCCGGGCTTCAAGATCGGGAAGTACCACCACCGGCTGGAGCGCACCGACGCCGACGCGGTCGACCGGGAGATCCACCCGGAGGACGAGGCGGTGCTGCGGGAGGGCATCCGCCGCTACTTCCCGGACGCCGACGGCCCGACGATGGCGATGAAGACGTGCCTCTTCACGAACAGCCCTGACGAGCACTTCATCCTCGACCGGCACCCCGACCACACGAACGTCGCCATCGCCGCCGGGTTCTCCGGCCACGGCTACAAGTTCTGCAGCGTGGTCGGCGAGATCATGGCCGACCTGGCGCTCGAGGGACGGAGCCGGTTCGACCTCAGCTTGTTCGGAATCGGGCGGCTTGCGAAGAGCTAAAGAGCAGGTGGGCGCTTTGAAGCAACGTTGAAACTTCAAAGTACGACCAAACCGTTGAAGCCCCGTGCCGGTTGAGCGTGACGCGCCGCGGGGGGCCTGAAGCCTAACATATCCTTGACTCCGCGGACCGGTCTTGTCGATAGAAGTCGGAATCTCAGCGATAGAACGTGCGAGGATTGAACCTCGAGGACCTATTCCGTGTCAAGGACACGCTCACTCGGCATCCGTTGCTCTCAGACCGGCTGCAGATCTTTCCCGACGTGGCGGCGACACCGACCCTTTGCGGTGCCGACTTTCGTCATCGTAATCGTGCCGGAGACCGTCTGCGCCACCCGGGGAAACATCACGACAAGAACGCCGTTGTCGTAGGTCGCGTTGGCTCTAGTCGCGTCGACGGACTCGGGCAGTTCGACCTCGCGACGGTAGGGGCCGACCATCCACTCGTGTTGAAGGTACCCCGACCTTTGCTCCTGGCCAACGCCTCTCAGCATGCCCTGAATCGAGAACCGGACTCCCTTCACCTCGAGACGAATATTCTGCGGCTCGAGACCGGGAAGCCGCGTGGCCACCATGAGCCGCCGAAGCCCTCGATAAATGTTTACAGGAACGGTGATATCTGTCATATCCGGCCTCCCTGCTCAAGTATCGCGGCTCTCATTTCTTTCATCTTGAGTTCCTTGTTCGGACAGACGTGTATCGATTCACAACTCTCTCATGGACCGCTCGGCGGTCTTGAGCAGCACCGCGTTGGTCGCCACGATGATCGAGGACGCCGACATGAGGAGCGCCGACCACTCGGGCCGAAGCATGATGCCAAAGCGTGGATAGAGCACCCCGGCGGCGACGGGGATGGCAAGCACGTTGTAGAAGGAGGCCCAGAAAAGGTTCTGACGCATCTTCCCGACGGTCGCCTTGGAGAGGTAGATGGCCCGCAGGACGTCCGCGGGGTCGGACCGCATCAGCACGACCTCGGCGGTCTCGATGGCCACGTCTGTCCCGGCCCCGATGGCGATGCCGATGTCCGCCTGGGCCAGCGCCGGCGCGTCGTTCACTCCGTCCCCGACCATCGCGATGAACTTCCCTTCCTGTTGCAGTTGCTTCACGTAGTCGGCCTTCTGCTCCGGTAACACATCCGCGAAGACCCGCTGGATGCCCAGTTGTCCTGCCACGGCCTCGGCCGTCTGCCGGTTGTCGCCGGTGATCATCGCGACCTCGATTCCGAGACCCCGGAGCCCTTCCACCGCACGGCGCGACGTCGCCCGGATGGGGTCGGCGGCCGCGGCCACCCCGGCCATCTTGCCGTCCACGGCCACGAGCATGATCGTCTTCCCGCCGGCAAGCAAGCGGTCCAGGTACGTCTGCCCCGGCGCCAGGTCGATGCCGCGGTCCCGCATCAGCTTGGCGGTCCCCACCACGACGTTTCGCCCGGACACCGTCGCCTCAACGCCGTGCCCCGCGAGGTTTTCGAATCTCGTGACTTCGCTGTCGACGGAGATCCGTCGCCGTTCGGCCTCCTCGAGTACCGCCTTGCTGAGCGGGTGACCCGAGCGCGCTTCCGCAACCGCGGCGAAGCGAAGCACCTCGTCCGGTTGGAACCCGTTGACTCCCTCGACGTCGGTGAGGCGCGGGTGCCCCTCGGTGAGTGTGCCGGTCTTGTCCATGACGATGGCGGTGATGCGTGACACCCGTTCGAGCGTCGCCGCGTTCTTGATCAGGATGTTGTGGCGGGCGCCGATCCCGGTCCCCACCGCCACGGCGGTCGGCGTCGCAAGACCAAGCGCATCCGGACAGGCAATCACAATCGCGGAAATCGCGAACGTCAACGCGACGAGCAGGGACGCGTGCATGAGCCCGGCCCAGACCCCGAACGTCACAATGCCGGCACCCACCGCGAGGATCACGAGGTATTGCGCCCACCGATCGGCGATCCGCTGACCGGGGGCCTTGGACGACTGGGCCTCCTCGACGAGATTCACGATCTGCGCGAGCGCGGTCTCGTCCCCCACTTTGGTGGCCTTGAACCGGACCGATCCCGACTGGTTGATGCTGCCCCCGACAACCGGATCGCCCGGCCGCTTCGGAACTGGAATGGACTCCCCGGTCACCAGGGACTCGTCGATCGCGGTCTCGCCGTCCGCGACCACCCCGTCCACGGGAACGCGATCCCCGGGACGCAGTTCCACGAGGTCGTCTTTCTGAATCTCGCTCGTCGGGATCTCCACCACCTGGGCGTTGCGCACTACCCGGGCCTTCGGCGGCACTAAGCTCAAGAGGGCCTGGAGCGCGTCCGAGGTGCCGCGTCGGGACCGCATCTCCATCCAGTGGCCGAAGAGGACGAACGTGACGAGCATCGCGGCCGCCTCGTAGAACGTCTCGCCGGCGTTCAGCACGGTAATGATGACGCTGAAGAGATAGGCCGCTAGTACGCCGACGCTGATCAGCACCGACATGTTGAGCGCGCGGTTACGCAGCGAGCTGTAGGCGCCCGTGAGGAAGATCGAGCCGGTCCAGAACACCACCGGGGTGGTCAGCAGGAACAAGATCCTGTTGACGGGGATCGGTTCCGGCAACTGCAGGCGGAGCAGCGTTTGGCCCAACGGTGAGTACAGGATCGCCGGAATCGTCAGCACCAGCGACCACAGGAACCGATGCCGCATGTCCGCTTCCATGAACGCGGCCATGCGAGGATCCGCCATCATCGCCTCGTGGTCGTGCGCCTCCCCCATGCCGTGCCCCGCGGCATGATGATCATGAGCCTGGGTCTTGCCGGCGATCCCGTACTCGAACTGCTTGGCCTCGAATTCGCAGCCACAGGTCGCGGCGAGGAGCGCGGCCTGACAGGAGAGACATGCCTGTCCGCAGGAACAGGAGACTGAACCAGTGTGGTGCGGCACGTCCACGTCCGCTTCGTGGCCTTGTGCCAACGGCCTCATTCGCGTGTCCTCACTCTTGCCTGATGCCTATCTGTCCGCAGTCCACCGTTTGCTCAGCCAGTTTGACGTTTAGCATTGCTCTCCCCTTCCAGTTAATGTCGCTTGTCGTCATCAAATGCACTCCCGCGACGGCCCCAAAGTGGTTAACCAACGATTGAGACAGGGACAAAGGTTTTGCCGAGGCTACTCCGCCTGAATCGAGCGAACGCAAGTTCGCGCCGCGGGGGGAACCCCGGTCAAATGGATCGGGACCAATATTTTTCGCGCATCCCATTCCTCGCTCGCTCTCGCTCGATATGAATGGTAACTGAGGGCGGGACCAGAGTGGTTAATGAAATGTTAAGTCTCTCCGGGAAGCTCGGAGCGCTGCCAGCCGAGAACGAGCGCGCCCGACCGAGCGGCTGGGGCGCACTTCGTCAGACCGGCTGCCCCGGCCGTACCCGTCCACGTCGTCGACTCGCAAGGGTAGCTGAATCGGCAAACACGCAGGCGATCTTCCAGGCGCTCCAAGAACCGGCGACGACCTGAAAATGACCTCGATTACGATCCACCGTGTCACCGACGGCCAACTGGTCGAGAAATGGTCGGAAAAGCACGTGATGATCTTGCGGCAGATCGGCGTGATGCCGCCGATGTCAAAGCATCCCTGATACGGGCACAAGCAGGTAGAGCGCCCAGGCAATGAGGGCGGCGCCGGCCGCATGGCTCGGCCACGGGCCGCGCGCCACGGTCTTTTCAACGAGGACAAAGATGGCGAGTACCGCGATCCACAGCAGGTTCATGATGCCGACCACGAACAACAAGGCCATCAACGCCCAGCAGCAACCCACGCAGTAGGCGCCGTAGCGCAGCCCCATCACGAGGACGCCCCAGTTGCCGCTTCGCCACCCGGTCAAGAGAAAGCCGAGCGGCGACTGGCAGCGCGAGAGACACCGGTACTTCAGCGGTGTGAACTGATAGACGCCCGCCACGATGAGGATCGTCGCGGCGAGCGGCGTCCGCACGATGGCCATGTGCGGGGTGAGTGCGACCGCGGCCTGAAGCGTCCACTGGAGCCCCGCCGCGAGCCAGCTCCACACGGCCCAGCAGAGAAGAAACCCGGCCGCGAAGAGCCAGACGGCCAATCCGATCGTGCGCTTCCCGCTGCGCGAGCGCCGGGTCGCCGCGAAAAACAGCAGCATCGGCATCGCAGACGGCAGCATCATCGCGACCATCATCGTCGTCCACATGATGCCAGCCGCAAACAGGTCCGGGAGGTACCACGGCATCGAGCGCGGCACGTGCATGGCCATATTCATGCCGCTCATCCCTTGGGCACCGCCTGATGTCGTCGTCATGTCCTGCGCCATCGCGGCCGCCCGTCGCCAAACGTCGAGCCACGCGAGCGTGGTCAGGGCAACGATGCCCGCGAGGGCGACCGGAAGCTCGCGTGAGCGGAGCACGTCCCGAACCACCTACGCGCCTCCCTGCCACCGGATCTTCGCGAGTTCCCCGCACCGGCCGGGGTGGGCGTACTGGATTTCCGGACCGGCCTGGACCCAGAACTCCTTCAGCGTGTACTGATCCGGTTCGTTGGTGAGCAAGCCCTGTGCCAGCACCACCTTCGACGGCGCCCCGGCCTTGCTCACCGGATTGCGGATCGGCAGAAACGCGATCCGGATTTGATCGCCCACCCGGATTTCCGTGTCCTTGCCCGCAAGCTTCGCGTCGAATTTCACGAACTGGGGCCCCAACACGTGGCTCCAGGTGAAGGCGAAGATGGCGAGCGGCGGGCCGGCTTGGCCCGTGACGAGTTTCGACATCGCCTCGCGCTGCGGCCCCGACGCCCGCTCGTCGACAAACAGCGCCGCCACCCCGTTGCCCTCGTGGATCGCGCCGGGCCATTTCGCCGGCGCTTTCGTTGCCATCGGCATGACCTCCGAGAGCGAGCGCGTCCCGTTCAGGCGGCCCAGGAGAATGGCGCCGAATGCCCGTTCTTGCCCGGGTTCGAGAACTTTAGGCCGAACGCATTCACCGTGGATCGAGTCGCCTTCGCGATCGTCAACGTCGAATTGGCGGGGTGGAACACGCCGGTGATTTTGGAGACTTCACCGGTGGTGCTCTGGGGCGTGGCGAGATCTTCGATCTCGATGTCGACGGCGTTTCCGATCTTGACCGAGTGTCGGCGCCCATTGTCCTTGTATTCAATCGGCACCGTCTCCATGCCCAGCATCTCGCCGATCAGCGGCGCTAGTCCGGCCATCGGCCCGCCCATTTGGCCGGAGAACACGGCGCCGAGTTTCTCGGCTTGCTGCTGCGAGGCCTTTTTGTCCATGAACACGCCGACCCGCCAGTTGCCGTCGTGCATTTGGGCCGGCGTGTCGGCAACGACCGCGACGCTCAGATTGCTCACATCGACACCGTCGATCGCGCCCGTATCGACGTGAAACGCGAGCACCACCCGGCACCGGTCGTTGTCGGCCGGAAGCGTCAGGCTCGAAGCGCTGCACGGGCAGACCACGTCGCAGTTGCAGTTCTCGAAGTACGTGCCCTTGAGCTGCCATGCCATGGCGTGCCTCCTTTGTTACGAGCTGCGCAGCCGGGGATCCCGGGTGCCCCGCAGCGCGCTTGCGGGGGTTCCGTCGCCTGGGATCGATTTTCCTTCCACGCGGGCAACCCGGCGGCCCGCCCGCCACGAAAGGATCATGGCGGCGCCGGCGGGTAGATGCTACGGCACGACTCGCATGCGGCTCTACGGGAGGTGGCGCGGAATGGTGACCTACGTCGTGCTCGGGAATTACACGGAACAGGGCATCCGCAACATCAAGAAACTCCCGGAGCTCCGGCAGTCCGCGGAGCGGTGGGTGACGAGCAAGGGTGGACGCATCGTCGCAAACTACACGACGATGGGCGCCTACGACTTTGTGATCATCTTCGAGTTTCCGTCGGAGGAAGTGGCGTTGGAGGGCGCGTTCCTGTTCGGCAGCATGGGGGACATCCGGTCGACCTCCTTGCGGGCGTTCACAACGCAGGAGGCGGAGAAGATCGCGCAGCGCCTGCCGTAGCCGCCAGCGCGGGCCGTCCCTCAGCGAGCGGGTTACTCGGCCAGCGCCCCGGTCTCGATCATCCGGGCGAGGCGCTCAATGCGCTCGGCAAACATCTTCTCCTCGAGCTGCGCCGTGGAGCCGCGCGCGTCGCCGAGGATGCCAGTCGGGCTCATCGTGTCCATCGGCGGCGGCACCTTGCCGAAGCCAAGAAGCATTTTGACCCGAACAACGCGCTGACGCCTGGACCCGGAATGTCCGGATAACTGTCCGTGGCCCAAAAATTGCGAAAGTCCCCATCAAAGGAGTCGAGCAAAAACGGGATCAAGTCAACGCAGCGATTTTAGCGAAGGAAAAATCCAGTACATTCGAAATGGTAGGTCGCCGTGGCGAATCGAACAAATGTTCGTGGTGCCGGGAGCGGGATTTGAACCCCTGACGGCGCCCGATCGTCGTTCAGGCGAGGCCGAGTGCCTTCGCCGCTCGCTTTACATCCCGAGGTTTGACCCACAAGATAGCCCCGAAGCGTCCGGCCCCAGCTACGATAGCGCTCGTCGCCGTCACGTTGATCTTTGCGTCCTTCATCTTCGCGAAGAAATCCGTCAGCGCGCCAACGCGGTCGTCGCCTTCGATGACGAACGCCTTCTTCGGCCCGGTAACCTTCCACTTCGCCATCTTGGCCGCGGCCTTGAACGCCCCCGCATCTGACGGAACGAAGTCGACCTGGGTACGCCGGCCTGCCGGAAACGCGTGCACCGCATTGAGATGGACGCCCGCCCCCCTCAGCACATCGAGCGCGCCGGCGCCCTGTCCGGGCCGATCGCTCACCTCGATATAGAAGTAATCAACTAGCCGGATCGTGTCCGCCATGTGCCTCGCCCCCTAATCCCCTGAAGATCTGCCGCCATCACGGCCGTCCCTTGCGAGACGCTTGTTCACGCCACGGCCCGGAGACCCAGGGACCGGGCGCCGAGCACCATGGCTACCCGCAGGGCATTGCGCCGTGCCCCCGGCGGGGCGAGCCACCACTGCTCGAAGAGCACCTTCCCCCAGTGCCACACCTGCCCCGGTCGCCCCAGCCGAACCTCAGGGCTGGGCTCGCCGAAGAAGTTCCCGAAGGCCATTCCGGCGATGCCCCCGCCGGCCTCGAGCATACAGTATCCGTACCCGTCGAAGTTCGCCGGGCGGGCGCCGGTGAGCTCCGCGGCGATCTGGCGGGCCGCAACTTCGCCCTGAGCGTGGGCGAAGACCCCGGCTTTCGGCAACAGCATCGGGACGTCCGGTTTCCAACGTCCGGGGATGGAGATCGCCGTCACGTCGCCGACCGCGTAGACGTGCTCATATCTTGTTCTGAGCGTCGTCCGATCGACCGGCACCCAACCGGCGTCATTGGTCAGGCCAGCCTCCCGTACGACCCGCGGACTGCGGTGCGGCGGCACCGTCACCAGCAGATCGAACCCCGCGGGCTCGCGACCCTCAAACTGCAGCCGCTGTGCGGCGCCGTCTACCGCCGTGACCTTGTGCAGCGGATGAAAGGCGACACCCCGAGCCCCGAGCATCTCTTGGACGGCCCCGCCCAGCGCCGGGCCGGCCACCGGCATTGGCTGCGGCTCGGGGGTGTACAGATGCACCTCGATGCGCCCGCCAAGACCCCGATGGCGAAAATAATCGGCGATCAGCATCGCCCCTTCGTACGGTGCCGCCGGGCACTTGTAGGGCATTCCACACACGGCGACCGCTACTCGGCCCCCTTTTTCGGGAAACGCCCGGAGGGCTTGCTGCAGCGTCGCAGCGCCGCTTAAGGTGTAGTAGGTGTGTGCCGTCGAGTCCAGCCCCGGGACGGAGTCCGGCGCGTACTCTGCGCCCAGCGCCAGAATTAGGTAATCGTAGCCGATGGATTGGCCGGTCGTTTCCACACGCCGGTTGGCCAGATCGATGTTCGAGACCTCGGCCCTGATGAGCTCAACCCCTGGGACCATGAGGCTGCGCAGATCGCGGACGATCTGATCCTCGCGGCGCGCTCCGACCATCAGCCACAGGAAGGATGGTGCGAACGCGTGACGGTGATCCTTCTCGACGAGCAGGACGCGGTGGTCCCGCGGGAGCAGGCGCCGCAGGGTGTTCGCGGCCATCAACCCTCCCACTCCGCCACCTAGCACCGCGATCGTCTTACCAGCCATGCCCAATCACCGCCTTCAGCCGGTTCGGCTAGGCACCGCGACCGCGTGTTCCGAGAACTTGCGCGACTGGGTGAAGGATCCGGCCACGGACATGCTGCGGGCGGCCGGCGCTAAACGCACGGGAAAACAAAATGAAACCGGCACGACCGTAGCCATGCCGCACCCCTGACAGATCGTTTCGGGACTCGTCTTCAGTATGTCGCCTAAGACTAGCAAGCCCAGCCCGCGGCTGTCATCGGGCCAACGTCGTATTTGAAACTGAATAGACATTCACGCGTGTGGTGCCCCGGCTGGCTATCCATCTCCACTAAGCTCACGGCGGGCGAACGCGACCAGATGATCCGACAGCCGCTCGAGCACCGCGGCGCCGATCTCGGGCGTCGCGGCTCGGGCGTCCCCGATGATGCCGTTCGGCGACATCGCCCGAAGACCTCGCCGGAACATCTCGTCCGCGTCGATCCGGCCCATCCGGCCCTGTTCCAGGCGATCTCTCGCCACGAGCGCCGGATGCCTGGCCATCATGACCGACGTCTCCGTCAGCTCGGCGTGGAGCGCGTCGACGTCCTGACGGGCGCCCAGGGACTCCGCCGCACCGTTCATGACCCGCATCATCTCGAGCAGCGCGGCCCGGCCGGCGTAGGCCGCGATCCTGACCTTCTTCGGTGTGAACTCGTCCCGCAGGCGGCGCGCCGCGTCTTCGAGCGCGTCGAAATTGCCGCCGTGGGACGAGAAGAGCACGAAGTTCTGAAACCCGGACGGCGCGAGCGACCGGACGTAGGCGAGCACGGTCTCGATCAGCGTCTCGCGCGGGATGGACAGGCTGCCCGGGAACGCCAGGTGGTGGTCCGAGCAGCCCGGGCGGATCACCGGCGCGAGCAGCGCCCGGCCCAACTTGCGCGCGACGCGCTCCCCGACCGCGTAGCCGATCGCGGTGTCGGTCATCGTCGGCAGGTGCGGCCCGTGCTGCTCGATCGAGGCGACGACGATCACCACGGTGCGGACGCCGGCGTTCAACGCCTCCTGAACCTCCGGCCACGACAGTTCCTCGAGAAGCACGGTGTCCTTCATCGCTCGTCTCCCCCCGGTGATGCGGCTACTCCAGCGTGCCGTCGAACGAGAAGACCCGCTCGGGCCGCAGTTCCAGCATCGCGGCGGCCCACGTCGGGTCGCTCCCGAAGCGCATCCGCCAGTTCTCGCCGAACGCCGGGTCCGCCTCTCCGATCGCGGCGCCCTCGTGGATGATCACGGTCCCCTCGGCGATCACCGCCCGATGCTGAGGGCGCACGTCGCCTTCCATAACAACGATGGACGCGTACGGGCGCGACCGTACGTTCCGAAGCCGGGCCCCGCGAACCGTGGCGATCCAGAACGCGCCCCGCCAGACGCTGAAGGCGATCGGCGCGGCATGGGGCCGCCCGTCCGGACGGCCCGTGGCCAGCACGGCGTAACGCCGACGGTCCAAAAACGCGGCCATCCGCGGCAGGTCCATCGCGACGGCTCGCGGGAACGACTCGCGCAGACCCGGGGCGGCTCGATCGTAACTACGATCCTGAATCTCGATCAACGGGCGGACGTCGTCGGTCATCACTCGCCTCCCGGGAGAACCTGGACGCGCTGAACCCCGAGGTCGCGAAGCCCCTCGGGGTCAGAGACGGCGGAAGCGCGGACGGGAGAGCGCCTAAGCCTGTCCCGCTTCCACCTTCGGCAGCCAGTCCGCCCGCGCGGCCTCGTAGGACGCGATCTCGTCCTCGTGCTGGAGGGTGAGGCCGATCGGGTCGAGGCCGTTCACGAGACAGTGCTTCTTGAAGGGATCGATGTCGAACCGGTCGGTGCGGCCGAACGCGTCCGTGACCGTCTGCCGTGCGAGATCGACGGTGACCTGGTAGCCTTCGCGGGATTCCGCGACCTCCAGCATCTCGCGCACCCGCGCCTCCGGCAGGACGATGGTCAGCAGGCCGATCTGCGCGCAGTTGCCGGCGAAGATGTCCGCGAACGACGGCGCGATGACCGCCTTGAAGCCGTAATCTTGGAGGGCCCACGGCGCGTGCTCGCGGGATGAGCCGCAGCCGAAGTTCTTCCCGGCGATAAGGATCGTGCCGTCCCGGTATTCGGGCTTGTTCAGGACGAAGTCCGGATTCGGCGATCCGTCCTCGCGGTAGCGCAGGCTGTAGAAGAGCACGTCCCCGTAGCCGGTGCGCTCGATCCGCTTCAGGTAGCGCGCCGGGGTAATGAGGTCCGTGTTGCAGTCCGGGATCCCCAGCGGAACGACGATCCCGTTGTGGGTGTGAAACGGCTCCATCCTAGGCCCTCCACTCGCGGACGTCGACGAAGTGCCCCGCGATCGCCGCGGCGGCCGCCATGGTCGGACTCACGAGATGCGTGCGGCCGCCGGGCCCCTGCCGGCCCTCGAAGTTCCGGTTGGAGGTCGACGCGCACCGCTCGCCGGGGCCGAGGATGTCGGGGTTCATGCCGAGGCACATCGAGCAGCCGGCTTCCCGCCACTCGAACCCCGCCTCCGTGAAGATGCGGTCGAGTCCCTCCCGTTCCGCCGCGGCTTTGACCAGCTGGGAGCCGGGCACTACCATCGCCCGAACCTTGGGGTTCACGCGGTGGCCGACGACGACCTGCGAGGCCGCGCGAAGGTCTTCCAGCCGCGCGTTCGTGCACGAGCCGATGAACACGCGGTCGATCGCGATCTCCTGGATCGGCGTCCCGGGGCGCAGCGCCATGTATTCGAGCGCGCGCGCCACCGCGGTGCGCGCCTGTGGGTCGGTTTGGGTGTCCGGGTCCGGCACGCGGCCCGTCACCGGCTCTGCCTGCGCGGGGTTCGTGCCCCACGTCACGAAGGGTTCGATCGTCGACGCGTCGACCGGCACCGTCGTATCGTACCGGGCGTCCGGATCGGTCGGCAGGGCCCGCCACGTGGCGAGGGCCGCGTCCCAGGCCGCGCCCTTCGGCGCGTACGGCCGCCCCTCGGCGTACTTGAACGTCGTGTCGTCGGGCGCGATCAGTCCGGCCCGGGCGCCGCCCTCGATCGTCATGTTGCAGACGGTCATCCGTCCTTCCATAGAAAGGGCCCGGATCGCGGCGCCGGTGTACTCGACGATGTGCCCGGTCCCGCCGCCGACGCCGTTCTGGCGGATGATCCCGAGGATCAGATCCTTGGGCGTGGTGCCGCGCGGCAGGTCGCCGTCCACCCGTATCTCCATCATCTTGGGCCGCCGCTGCGGCAGCGTCTGCGTCGCGAGTACGTGCTCGACTTCACTCGTCCCGATGCCGAACGCGAGCGCCCCGAACGCGCCGTGCGTCGCGGTATGGCTGTCACCGCAGACAATCACCATCCCCGGCAGCGTGAGCCCGAGCTCCGGGCCGATGATGTGGACGATGCCCTGCCGCGGGCTCAACATGCCCTCGAGACGGACGCCGAACTCCTCGGCGTTGCGCTCGAGCGCCTCGACCTGCACCTTGCTCGTCGGGTCGGTGATCGGCTCCGTGCGCGGCGTCGTCGGCACGTTGTGGTCGAGCGTCGCGTACGTGAGGTCGGGCCGGCGCACCTTCCGCCCGGCCAGCCGCAGGCCCTCGAACGCCTGCGGCGACGTCACCTCGTGGACGAGGTGCATGTCGACGAAGAGCAGGTCCGGCTCACGGTCGCCGCCGGCGACCACGTGCGCGTCCCAGATTTTGGCGGCCAGTGTCTTTCCGGTCATGATTCCCCCTCGGTCTGCGGCGCGGGCGCCCGGTTCGGCACAGGACCTCCGGCCGAGTCGCCCTGCCCCGCCCCCGCGGTCCGTTTGGGCCGCGGCAGCGGCCGCGGCCGCACGCCCATCTTTCCGGTCTCGCGGTCCGCGACTTTGCTCGCTCCGTAGCTGTCCGGCTTCGTCACCGCGGCGTAGCCGCTGCCCTGGACCATCCCGACGACCTCGCGAATGATCCGCTTCGTCTCCCCGCGGTCCCCGACGTCCAGGTGAATCTCGAGCGGGAGCTCGCTGTAGCCGTTCTTCGCGAGCTCGGCGCTGATCTGGCTGGCGGTCTCCAGGCTGAGCGAGGTCTCGAACAGGATCCGCTGCCGCAGGCTCTCGATCTTCCGGTTGCGGAACCGGTGGTAGAAGTACCGTCCGCCGTGTCCGACCCGGTGGATCACGACCGCGGTCACAAAGCAGGTGTCGTCGCCGAGCAGCGAGTCCGTCCCGATGATCAGGTTGTACTGTTGGTCGCGCTGCTCTTCCATATAATGGACGATCTGCGCGAACATCCGCTCGAAGCTCAGTTTGCCGTGCGTTGGTGAGATAAACTCCATCTGCGTCCCCTGCGCCTCAGTATATCAGAAACGATCATGGCGGACCGGAGGTTCGCCGGCGGCGGCGGCGCGGAGAGCCGCCTCTACTTGGCGGGGGCGGCAGTAGGCTAGTCGATCAGAGGTCCCGGCGGCCTTCGAGTGCGCGGGCGAGCGTCACCTCGTCGGCGTACTCGAGGTCGCCGCCGACCGGCAGACCATGGGCGATGCGGGTCACCCGCACGCCGAGCGGCTTCAAGACGTGCGCGAGATAGAGGGCGGTGGCCTCGCCCTCCACGCGCGGATTCGTCGCGACGATCACTTCCTGCACGGCCCCCTGGGTCTGTCCCGGCGCCGGCGCGACGCGCCGCAGCAGCTCCGCGATGCGGAGGTCGTCCGGCCCGACGCCGTCGAGCGGGGAGATCGCCCCCTGCAGCACATGATAGACGCCTGAGAACTCGCGCGTCCGCTCCATCGCCGCGATGTCGCGGGGGTCCTCGACGACGCAGATCACGGCGTGGTTACGCCGTCCGCTCGTGCAGATGGCGCAGGGATCGACATCCGTGATGTTGCCGCAAATCGAGCAGTGGCGGATCAGGCGCTTGGCCTCGAGGATCGCCTCGGCGAGCGCCTGCGCGTCCGCCGGACTCATCGACAGCATGTAGAATGCGAGCCGCTGCGCGGTCTTGGGCCCGATCGTGGGAAGCTTGCCGAGCTCGTCGATGAGGCGCTGCAGCGGCGCCGCGTAGACCGACACCGGAACGACTAGGAGCCCACGCCGGGCAGGCCCGGCAGCTGCAGGCCGCCGGTGATGGCCTTCATCCGCTCCGCGGCCAGCTCCCGCGCCTTTCGAAGCGCCTCGCCGACCGCGGCGAGCACCAGATCCTCCAGCAGCGAGACGTCGCCCGGATCGACGGCGGCCGGATCGATCTTAACCTCGAGCAGATCGCCGTGGCCGTTCGCGACGGCCCGCACCACGCCGCCGCCCGCGGTCGCCTCGACCCGCTCCTGGGCCAGGGCCTCCTGGACGCGGGCCATGTCCTCCTGCATTTTCTGCACTTGCTTCATCATCTTCTGCATGTTGAACACGGGCGTCACTCCAGACGGCGGACTTCTTGGACCGGGTTGCCGAAGCGCCGGACCGCTTCGTCGACGAGCGCCCCCTCCCCCGGGGCGGACGTCTCCGCGGCGAGCGCGACCGTTTCCGCCGTCTCGTCGAGCATGAACCGCGGGCGAACCGCCGCCCCGAGCACGCGCGTGAGCGCGTCGGCGACGACGACGCGATTCTTGGGCTCTTCGAGCCGCTCCAGGTGGAACGGATGGCGGACGCCGAGCACGACCTCGTCGCCGGCGACCCCGCGCGGCGCGCTCTCGAGCAGGTAGGCGTGCACCGCGCGCGTGCGCTGCTTGACGTCGTCCATCACGGCCGGCCACCGCGCGCGCAGGCCGTCGATCGTCAGCGGCGCGCCGGGCGGCACAGACGAACCGACCGCGGGCGCCGGCGCGGACACGGCGGCCGGCGCCGGCGAGGATGCCGCGGCCCCGGGGGAGGCGGGCGAGGCCGGCGCCGCGGATCGCGGCGGGGCCTTTCGGCCCGGCTTGGCCGCGGGTTTCTCCGCGGGCCGGTCCGGCGCCGGCGGCGGCGTGCCGGCCGCGTGCGGCGGGGTCACACCCGCGCCCTGCTCCAGCGCGGCAACGCGCGCGGCGAGCGTTTCCAACGACGGGTCGAGTTCGGGCCGCGCCGCCCGCAGCAGCGCCATCTCGAGGACGACGCGGGGCTGCGTCGCGGCCCGGGCTTCCGCTTCCGCCGCGGCAAAGACGCGGATGTACTGGGCGATGGCGCCGGGCGCGAGGCGCGCCGCCTGCGCGCGAAGCGCCTCGAGCCGCTGCTCGGTCGTCTCGACGAGATCCTCGGCATGCCGCATCACCGCGACCACGAGCAGGTCCCGAAACTGGTCGACGAGGGTCCGGAGGACTTGCCGGACGTCCCGCCCCTCGTCGATGAGCCGGCCGGCGAGGACGAGGCACGCACCGGCATCCCCGTCGATGATCGCCTGCGCCAGGTTGTGCGCGACCTCCTCGTCGACGACGCCGAGCACCGCGAGCACGTCCGGCTTGGTGATCTTGCCCCGGCAGAACGCGTTGAGCTGGTCGAGCAGCCCCTCCGCATCGCGCAGCGCGCCGTCGGCGGCGCGCGCGATGAGATGGAGCGCGTCGTCGTCGACCTCGAGCGACTCGGCCGCGGCGATCGTGCGCAGCCGCTCGACGATCGCGGCCTGCGGGATGCGCTTGAAGTCGAAGCGCTGGGTCCGCGAGGTGATCGTCGTCGGCAGCCGGTGCGGCTCGGTCGTCACGAGCACCAGCACCGCGTGCGGCGGCGGCTCCTCGAGCGTCTTCAGCAGCGCGTTGGCCGCCTCGGTCGTGAGCATGTGCGCTTCGTCGATGATGTAGACCTTGTAGCGGCCCGCGACCGGGACGAGGCGCACCTTCTCGCGCAGGTCGCGGATCTCGTCGATGCCCCGGTTGCTCGCGGCGTCGATCTCGATGACGTCGAGCGAGGAGCCGTTGCCGATCGCGACGCAGGACGGACAGACGTTGTCCGGCGTCGGCGTCGGGCCGCGCACGCAGTTGAGGCACTTGGCGAGAATGCGCGCGGTCGTCGTCTTGCCGCTGCCGCGATGGCCGCAGAACAGATACGCGTGCACGATCCGGCCGGCGGCGATGGCGTTCTGCAGCGTGCGGGTCACGCGCTCCTGGCCGACGACGTCCTCGAACGTCTGCGGGCGCCACTTGCGGTAGAAGGACACGTGGGACAAGCGAACGTCACCTCGCGCAGGTCTCGCCCCGTATTCGCCGAACGTTTCCCGCACTCCTGGAGGTGGCCCATCGCACCGCGATTTCTCGCGCTGGTCTCGCTCGCCGCCGCCCTGCTGGTCTTCGCCGATGCCCGCCGCAAGATGCGCCGCCTGCCCGCGGCGCTGTGGGCGATCGCGGCCGTGGCGATGGTCGGCGCGGCGGTGCCACTCTACCTCATCGTCCGGCCGTCGGGACGCGCCACCTGGGGCCTCGTGGAGGTCGCCGGGGTGACGCTCTTTTTCGCGGGGACGCTGCCGCTCGCGGGCCTGCTGCTGCCCCGCGCCGCCGGCGGGCTCCCGCCGTTCTGGCTCGTCATCGTGCTCGCCGTCGCGCAGAACGCGTTCTTCGTCGCGGCGGGCGTGTACCTCGCCGTCGTGAAGTACCGGCAGCCCCTCGCCGCGCTCGGCCTGCGGGCCGGCGACGCGCGGCGCCGCGTGCTCCAGGGCCTCGGTGCGTCGGTCGCGGCCGTGGTCGGCAACGGCCTCGGGCAAAACCTGACGGTGTTCGTGCTGGCGCTCGGCATGGGCCAGGCCGCGGCAACGAAATACGTGAGCAGCGAACAGCAGCACAGCCCGATCTATCGAATGATGCCGCAGCTGCACGCCGGCGTCGAGATCACGCTGCTCGCGCTCATCGTCGGCGTCGTCGTGCCGGTCGGCGAGGAGATCTTCTTCCGCGGCCTCGTGCTCGGCGCCCTGCGGCGCGCGCTCCACAGGCACACCGCGGTGGTGGTGAGCGCCCTGTTCTTCGCCGCGGCGCACCTGCAGGCCGTGGAGTTGCTGCCGATCCTGATCCTCGGCCTCGTCCTCGGGTATCTGTACGAGATCACCGGCTCGCTGGTCCCCGGCATGATCGCGCACGGCCTGAACAATCTCGCCGCGCTCTTCCTGTTCTACCAGGGCCCGTCGATCGGCGGCTGATTCAGGGCCGGCGCGCGACGCCGCAATAGTCCGCGACGAAGACGGCGACCCACGTCATCGCCCGGCGCAGGTCGTCGACCGGCAGCATCTCTTCGGGGCTGTGACAGCGGTGAATCTCGCCCGGTCCGAAGTTGATCGTCGGGATCCCGCCCGTATTGACGAGGTAGCGGGCGTCCGTGATCGCCGAGAATCCCTGGACCGCCGGGGTTTCGCCGAGCGCGCGGCCCGCGGCGGCGAAGGCCGTCACCGCCGGATGGTCCGGATCCGTGACCGCCGGATCCATCGGACGGTCCAGCCACCGCAGCCGCGGCGGATGGTCGACCGTCCACGGATCGGCCGCGGTCACGCGGGCGATCGCGTCCTCGATCGTGCGCCGCATGTCGGGGACGCGCTCGCCGCCGATCATGCCGGCGTTGTAGTGGAGTTCGCACGCCTCGGGGACGGCCGGGCCGGCCGGGCCCGAGTTCAGCGCCAGCAGATTCCACACGTGGCCGGCGGGAAGCGGCCGCCACAACGGATGCATCGCCGTGCGATCCAGTTCCGCGCGGAGCGCCTCGAGCGCCTCCACGTAGCGCCACGCCTGCCGGACGGCGTTGACGCCGCGCCAGCCCTCGCCCGGGTGGGCCCGGCGTCCGGCGATGCGCATCACGAGGGTCGCCGAGCCGCGGGAGCCGGGACAAACGGCGAGCCCGGTCGGCTCGCCTACCACCGCCGCGCCCGCCGTGTATCCGCGGCGGATACAGTCGAGCGTCCCGGCGCCGCCGGCTTCCTCGTCCACGACGGATTGGAACGCGACCGGCCTCCGCGGGATGAGGCCCGCCGTGCGGAGGATCGTCAGCGCGCCGAGAAACGTGAAAAGCGCGCCCTTCGCGTCGGCCGCGCCGAGCCCGATCAGGTGTCCGCCGGTGATCGCGGCCGCAAACGGCGGCGACGGCCACGCCGCCGGATCACCCGCGCCCACGGTGTCCGCGTGGCTGTTCAGGATGAGGTGGGCGGAGCGGCCCACGGGCCGGTCCGCCGAGGGCGCCCAGGCGACGACGTTCGGCCGGCCGTGGAATCCCTGCGCCGGCAGCACAGGCCGGATGAACGGATACTGCTCGGCCAGCGCCTGCGCGTCGGGCTCCCAGGTCTCCACGCGGCAGCCGAGCCGTTCGAGCTCGCCGGCGAACATCGTCTGAAACGGCCCCTCGCCGTGCGCTCCCCCGTGCGCGGGGTTCACGCTGTCGATCCGGACTCCCGCCTGCAGGCGCGCCGCGACGTCCGGGGCGATCTCCTCCCCGGCGCGGCGGATCGTGGCGGTCAGGTCGGCGTCCATCTCAGCGGCGCACGGCGGGCCGCGGGACGATCATCGCGCGCGCCGCCGCGCGGCGCGCGGCGCCTTCGCGAGTTGGACGAAGCTCGTGATGCCGAGGTGGTTCAAGAGCGGCCAGTTGGCGATGAACAGCAGGCGCGCCGGCCGCCGCGAATCGTCGTTGACGTGCTGGTGCACGACCATCGGCGGAATGTACAGGCCGTCGCCGGCCTGCCAGCGCACGACCTTGCCGTCGTGGACGTCGTGGCCGCGGCCCTCGAGCACGTACGCGACGGCCTCGAAGTTGTGGTGATGCGAGCCCGTGGCGGCGCCCGGCGGAATCTCCCGGATGAACATCGCCAGGTTCTTGGAATCGAAGCCCGTCACCGAGTCGACGATGTACGCGCTGCGGCCGTGCAGGTTGTCCTCCCAGCGAAGCGCCTCCGAGCGGATCGCGCGCTTCCTCGCGCGCCGGCGGCTGTCCACCGCCGCCCGCACGTAGTGAATGCGCTCCACGAACTTCCGCATTGTCCGCTGTGTCTTGCCCCGGGTCGCCATGTGTCCGTCCCCCCCTTTGTTCAGCCGCGCCGCCGCTGCCGCGGGTCGAGCCGCTCGGCCAGCGATTCGCCGAGCACGTTGAAGGCAATCACGGTCAGCGACAGCGCGGTCGCCGGCACGATCACGAGATACGGGTGACTCTGCAGAAACTGGAACGCCTCGTTGATCATGAGGCCCCAACTCGGCCGCGGCGGCTGCACGCCGATCCCGATGAAGCTCAGCGTGGCCTCGGTCAGCACGAGCGCGCTCACGTCGAGGGTGGCGCGCGCCGCCAGCAGGTGCACCGCGTTCGGCACGACGTGGCGGAGCAGCAGCCGTCCCGGGCGGGCGCCGAGCGCCCGCGCCGCCTCGACGTAGTCCCGCTCCCGCAGCGCGACCACCTCGCTGCGGATGGTACGCGCCATCGCCGGCCATGCCGTCATGGTGAGCGCGAGCACGATGTTCACGAGGCTGGGCCCGAAAATGCCGGTGACCAGCACGGCGAGCAGCAGCGATGGGAAGGCGATCAGCAGGTCCACGACGCGCATCAGCGCCGCGTCGACCGCGCCGCCGTAGTAGCCGGCGACGGTGCCCCACGCCACGCCGAGCACCGACTCCGCGGCCACCGCGGAGAAGCCGACGGTGAGCGAGATGCGCGCCCCGTGGAGCAGCCGGCTCAGCAGATCGCGGCCGTACTGGTCGGTGCCGAGCCAGTGCTGCGGCCCGGGCCCCTGCAGCGCGCGGTCGAGGTCCTGGCGGTCGTATCCGTACGGCGCGATCCACGGCGCGCCGAGCGCCAGCACGATCAGGACCGCGAGGAACCCCGCCGCCGCCGCGGCCGGCCAGTCGCGCCGCACCCAGCGCAGGAACACCGGCGGGCGCGGCGCGGTCCCCGCGCGAGGCCCGGCGGCCGCGTCAGTAGCGGATACGGGGATTGAGGGCGGCATAGGAGAGGTCGACGGCCAGGTTCACGAGGGTGCAGATCGCCGTGTACACGAGCACCGCGGTCTGAATCACCGAATAGTCCCGCTGCAAGATCGCGTCGACCGCGACGCGGGCCATGCCCGGGATGTTGAAGATGACCTCGACGACAAACGCGCCGGTGATGGCATAGCCGAAGGCCAGCCCGATCGTCGTCACAATCGGCAGCGCGGCGTTGCGCATCACGTGCCGCGCGAGAATGCCGCCGGCGGGCAGCCCCTTGCTGCGGGCCGTACGGACGTAGTCCTCGGTCAAGACCTGCCGGACGCTTGCCCGGCTGATTCGCGTGATATAGGCGACCGGCGCGGCGGCCAGGGCGGCCACGGGCAGCGCGTAATCGGCGGGATGACCCCATCCCGCGACCGGCAGGAGGCGCCAGCGCAGCGCAAACAGCAGCACCAGCCCGGCGGCGACGACGAAACTGGGGACCGACAGCCCGGCGAGGACGCCGAGCTGGATCAGGCGGTCGGCGAGCGAGCGGCGGAACACCGCGGCGCACACGCCGAGTGCGATCCCGCAGACGGCGGCCGCGGCGACGGCCAGCGCGGCGAGCCGGAGGCTGATCGGCAGGGTCTGCCGCACGATGTCGGCGACCCGCCGGTCCGGATTGATGTACGAGACCCCAAAGTCGAAGCGCGCGGCGTGCGCGACGTAGGCGGCGAACTGCGCCGCGAGCGGCCGGTCGAGCCCCAGCTCGTGACGCAGATGGGCGGCCGCCGAGGGCGTGTAGTGGTCGGCCAGGAGGACCTGGACGGGATCGCCGGGCGCGTAATGCCCGGCCAGAAAGATGAGGAGGGCCGTCCCCAGGAGCAGCGGCACCATGAGCGCGACACGGTACGCGAGATACCGAAGCACCCGGGGACGGCCGAGGACCCTGTTACTTCTGGATGCTCACCGTGTTGAACTTCAAGTATCCGGACAGCGCCCCCGTGGTCTGCAGCCCCTGCACGTAGGGCTTCTTCAACAGCGCGAACTGCGTGAACACCATCGGAATCATCGCTCCCTCCTCGACGGCGAGCGCCTCCGCCTTGTGGTACAGCGCCGTGCGCGCCGCGTCGGTCGCGGCCGCGTTGGCCTGATCGACCAGCCGGTCGAACTCCGGGTTCGCGTAGCTCACCCGGTCGAGCGGCGACTTGCTGTACAGCAGCAGGTCGAGGTAGTCGCTGTAGTCCAGGTAGTCCGCCGCCCACCCGGTCATGAACGACGCGAATACGGTGCGCCGGTTCATCCCCTGCTGGAAGCTCGCGAACTCCGCCCGCTGCAGCCGCACGTCGACGCCGAGATTCTCCTTCAGCATCGCCGCGGTCGCCTCGGCGGCCATCTGATAGTCCCCCGCGATCGGGTTGATCGCCATCGTGAGCGGGGGCAGCTTGCCGGTCATCCCCGCCTCGTCCAGCAGCTTCTTGGCCTGCGCGGGATTGTAGGGCAGGCCCTTATACCCGCTGTAGAATCCCGGGATGCCCGGCGGCACAATGGACGCCGCCGGCTGGTAGAAGCCGAAGAAGACCGTGCGCGCGATCTTCGCCTTGTCGATCGCGAGGGCAAACGCGCGGCGCACCCGCGCGTCCTTGAACGGCTCGTAGACGCGGGGGTTGGGGCCGAGCCAGATGATCTGGGCCCGCGGGAACACCAGCAGCTCCTTGCCCATCACCGCATCCGACTTGATCCGCTGAAAGTCGGCGAGCGGCACCGCCACGAGGTCCAGCTGGCCGGCCTGGTACTCCGACAGACGCGTCTGGGCCTGCGTCACGACCGGCATCTCGACGCCCGAGATCTTCGGCGCGCCGAGGAAGTACCGCGGGTCGCGCGCCATCGAGACGTGGTCGTTGTGCGCCCATTCGCGCATCGTGAAGGGTCCCGATCCGGCGTCGTGCGCCGCGAACCACGACTTGCCGCCGCGCTCGACGACGTCGCGGTCCAGCACGACCGCCGCGTAGTACGCGAGGCGGTTCAAGAAGCCGCCGCGCGAGTTGGGGTTGAGGACGATTTGCAGCGTCAGCGGATCGACCACCTTGATGCCGGCGAGCCCGCCGCCGCCGCTCTGCTGGGCGTCGTATCCGGCGACGCCGCCGACCACGACGTCGCCGACCTCGGTCTTGACCGCCGGATCGCCCATGCGCTCGAAGGACCACTTCCAGTCGGCGGCCGTCACCTTTCGGCCGCTGTGGAAGTACACGTTGTCGCGGAGGTGGAACGTATAGACGAGGCCGTTCGGCGACACGTCCCAGCTCTTCGCGGCCTCGGGCACGAGCCGGCCGGCGCCGTCGAATCCGACGAGCGTGTTGTACATCAGAAGCGTGAGATCGCCGGACGAAAAGTCCGTCGCGAAATACGGGTCGATCGTGGGCGGCTCGCCGCCGAGCGGCGTGCGGAACACGCCGGCGGCCTGCCCCGCCGCGGGCGACGGGCCCCATCCACCGGCCAGCGCGCCGAGCAGCGCCGCGGCAACCATCAGAGCGGTGAACCCTCGATACACGGACATCCCCTCCCCCTTCTGGATCATGACGAACGGGTGCCGGCGAGCACCTGCTCGCCGTGTTTTACGGTCCGGAGATAGTCGAGCACTTCCGCCGCCGGCACGACGTCGGCGTACTTCATGTGCAGATCGAACAGCGTGACCTTATGCGAAGTGATGCCGCGGTCGCACACGGCCTCCTGCGGCACGATGACCCGGAAGCTGTAGTTGAAGGCGTCCAGCGCCGTGTCGCGGACGCAGCCGCTCGTCACGGTGCCGGTGACGATGACCGTGTCGACGGTGTGGAAGATGAGATAGCTCACGAGGTCCGTGCCGAAGAACGCGCTCGGCGCCGCCTTCACGACCACCGGCTCGGTCGGCAGCGGCGCGAGCTCCGGCACGATCTCGTAGGCCGCGGGGTCCGCCATGATCGGGCGCACGTTGGCCGCGGTCGTCTTCCAGCGGCCGCGTTCGGCGGGGATCGAGCGCCGCGCGCCCTTCGAGAAGAACACCGGGCACTCCGCGGCGCGCGCGGCCGCGAGCAGCGTTTGAATGGCGCGGACGGTCGCGGGGGCCGAGGGACTGCTGTACGGATACGCCGGATCGACGAAGGCGCGGTACATGTCCACGACCAGCAGCGCCGGCCGGCGGCCGTACCCGACCGACCCGCCCCACCCGCCGCGCTCGTACAGCGCCTGCTCCTCTTTCGGCACCACGTCGTCCCAGATCGCCATGATCCACCTCGTCTTTATGCCGTCGTGCGCCAGGTCTCGAGCAGCGGATGCGTCACGCCCGCGCCGGCGGCGAGTGATGCGATCTCCGCCCACATCTCCGACGACACCATCAGGCCGCGTGCGGCGCTGCGGCGCTTGCGCGCCGCGCTGCCCTCGCCGGGCAGGTGAATCGCGTCGACGCCGGGGCGCCGCGGGCCGGACGTGATCTCCTCGGCGAGGCCGGCGAGGCTTTGCTCGTACGTCTCCATCGGCAGGAACGCCTCGACGTCGATCGCGCCGACGAAATTCGCCGACGATTCGGGCGGCCAGATCCCGGCGAGCACGCCGCACAAAATCTCCAGGGCCACGGCCAGCGCGTACCCCTTGTGCCCGCCCAGCGGGGCGAGCGTGCCGTGAGGCGGCAGCGCCTGGCGGGGGTCCCGGGTCGGAGCGCCGCCCGCGTCGAACGCCCAGCCCTCCGGCAGCAGCGCCCCGACTTTCTGGGCGAGCAAGACGTTGCCGCGGGCGCCCTGCGTCGTCGAGATGTCCACGACCACGGGCGGGCCGTCACCGCGCGGGAACCCGATCGCGAGCGGGTTGGTGCCGAAGATCGGCCTCGTCCCGCCCCACGGGGCGACCCAGGAGGATTTCGGGTTGCCGGCGCACGCGATGAGCCCGATCGTGCCCGCGGCCGCCGCGGCTTCAACGTACGCGCCCAGCCGTCCGATGTGGTTCGTGTTGCGGACGACGGCCACGCACACGCCCGAACGCTTCGCGCGCTCGACGCAGCGGGCCATCGCGTCCGCGGCCGCGACGTGGCCCCAGCCGTTGTGCGCGTCGAGCACAAGGACGGCGCCGCCGTCGCGCTCGACCGTCACCGAGGTGGGCGAGGTGATCTCGCCCCGCCGCGCCCACGTCACGTAGGCCGGGATGCGCACCAATCCCTGCGACCGGTTCTCGCGCTCCTCGGCGTCGACGACGTGCGCCGCGACGACGCCCGCCTCGTCCTCCGCCACACCCGCCGCGGCCAGCACCGCCCGCAGCAGCGCCGTGAGGTCGCCGGACGCGATCGGACCGATCTCAGCCACCGCCGGCTACCACCACCGGACCGGACACTGGTTCAGGCGCTCGACGCCGGATGCCGTGACGACCCAGTCGTCCTCCCAGCACGCGGTGCCGAAGCCCTCGCGCACGAGCATCGGCTCGAACGCGAAGACCATATTTTGCTCGAGGCGCGCGGGGTTGCCCGGCGCAAACGCCGGCAGGTCCTGCACCGCCGCGCCGACCCCGTGGCCGCGGAAGTAGAGGTAGTCGGCGTAGCCGGCCTCCTCGGCGCGGGCGATCGCGATCTTCGCCAGGTCGGCGATGACCGCCCCGGGACGCGCGGCCGCCATGACCTCCTCGACAATGCCGATCTGCGTCTCCATGAAGCGCCGCTGCTCCACGGTCGGCTCGCCGCAGACGCGCTGGCGCGACGCGTCGCTGTAATAGCCCATGTAGCGCGCGCCGGCGTCCATGTAGACCATGTCGCCGGGACGCACCTGATAGCCCGTCGGCGCCATGTGCTTGAATCCCGACCGCGCTCCCGCGCACACGGAGATCGCGAACGCCGGATGCTCGGCGCCGCCGCTGAACATCGCCCGGTTCGCCTCGCCGGCTAGCTCGAACTCCGTGATCCCCGCCCGCACCGCGTCCATCGCCGCGGCCAGGCCGGCGTCGGCCAGCCGGCACGCGCGGCGGATCACCTCGATCTCGCGGTCGCTCTTGAGCGCCCGCATCTCGCGCAGCATCGGGCCGGCCTCGACGACGCGCGCCTTCGGAAACGTCTCCGTGAGAAACCGCGCGAGGGGGCCGCTCGAGTCGCCGACGATCCCGATCGTTCCGCGCGCGCACCCGCGCTCGGTGATGAAGTCCTCCACGTGGTCGAGGACCGTGGCCGGGCTCGCCGCGCCCGTGACCGTCCGGGGCGCCGCCGCGCAGCGCACGTCTTCGATCCAGCAGTCCTGAATGCCGGAGTGCATCGGCTCGCCGTGCATCACCGCGTTGGTGGTGAATCCCGGCGGACCGTCGCGCGGCACGACCAGCATGCTGTCGCCGCCGTAGAAGTCCTCGAAGTTCGTGAGATAGCGGATGTTCGTCCCGTCCGAGCGGTTGCCGAGAACGACAAGACAGTCGAGATCCTGCCCGCCCATCCGCTCGGCGAGCCGCCGCAGCCGCTCCCGGTATTCCCCGACGGGAAACGGCAGGTTCATCCACGGCGCGCGGTCCGCGAATGAGTACGGCACGCGCCCCCACCCGTACGGCATCGCGGGCCGGCCTTTAGCGCTCATCGCCGCCTCCGGGCGCCGCGTCGTCCGGGCCCGCGTCGGGCGGCGTGGCGACGCCCTTCAATCCGGTGCCGGTCAGCGCGACCACCGTCGTCGCTCCGGCGGAGAGCACACCCTCCGCCAGCAGGCGGTCCGCGGCGGCGGCCGCCACGGCCGCGGTGGGCTCGACAAAGAGGCCCCGGCCGGCGAGATGGAACCAGCCGGCGTAGATCTCCGCCTCGCTCACGGTCACGATGTCGCCGCCGCTCTCGCGCACGGCGGCGAGGATCTGGCGGTCGCGGGGCGGCCGCTGAATCCGGATGCCCTCGGCCATGCTGTCCTTCAGCGGGAAATCGACGTCCTCGGTGCTCTCCCGGCCCCCGCGCAGCGCGTAGTGCAGCGGCGCGCAGTTCGCGCCCTGCACGCCGAAGATCCGCGGGAGACGCTCGATCTGGCCGGCCGCCCGCAGCGCGCGGAACCCGAGTGCCGCGCCGAGCAGCAGGGTACCGGCGCCCACCGGGACGACGACGGAGTCGGGAGCGCGCCCGCCGAGCTGCTCCCAGATCTCGAACCCGAACGTCTGCGTGCCGGCGAGAAAATACGGCGACCACAGATGGCTCGCGTAGAACGCGCCGTCGGAGGCGGCCTCCGCGGCGCGCGAGACGTCCGCCCGGGTCCCTTCGATCAGCACGAGCCGGGCGCCGTGACTGCGGATCTGCCGCGTCTTTGCCGGCGAGGTCGTCGCCGGAATGTAGAGGTCGCACGTAATCCCGGCGGCCGAGAAGTACGCGGCCATCGACGCGCCGGCGTTTCCGGACGAGTCTTCCACCGCGCGCTGCACGCCGAGCGCCGCGAGACAGCTGACCAGCACCGTCGAGCCCCGGTCCTTGAACGATCCCGTAGGGGACAAAAACTCGAGTTTGTACTTGAGACCGGTGCCGCGCCGGGCGTCGATGAGCGGCGTGCCGCCCTCGCCGAGCGTGACGATGGCCTCGTCGGGCAGCGAGGGCAGCGCCTCGCGGTACCGCCACACGCCGGGCGCGCGGCCGGCGAATGCCTCGGGACGGAAGCCGGCGGCGCCGGCGAGGTCGAGGGGACCGCCGCACTCGCACCGCCACGTGTCGCGCGATGCTGGGTAGGTACGGCCGCACCGGCTGCAGCGCAGGTCGGGTAGTCGTACGGCGGTTGATGCCCGCGGCTGGACCTTCGCCATCCCGGCTGGTTCACGCTCCTCACGCGGCGTCGGATATCCGGCGCGGATGTCCGTTACCAAATTGCGAAGAAATTCTCAATCCGGGAACACGGACAGAACGTATGATACGACGAGCCCACAGGGGAATCCTCGTCCGACGGCCTCCCGAACGGCTGCGGGGGTGGACGGCTAGTGCGGGCGGCGCAGCGGCCGGGCCGAACGCCGGCGCAGCTTCCGGTACAAGGTGGACAGGCTGATGCCGAGCGCCCGAGCGGCGCGGCGCTTTCCCGCCCCCGAGGTCCCGTAGCGCGCGAGCGCGTCGTTGATCAGCTGGCGTTCGGCATCGCCAAGCGTGGGCGGCGAAGGACGGATGGAGGACCGTCCGGCGCCGGCCTCGCGGAGCACGATGAGGATTCCGGCGGCCCGCCCTCCCCTCCGCAGCGGACTGCTCGTCTCGAGAAACCGGAACCGCTGCCCGTGACGCTCGAAGGCCACGTCGCGGGTCTGAGGGCCGGATAGGTCCGCGAGCGTTTCGGCGGGCGCGTACCAGTGCCCAAGCACCTGGCCGGTCAGGTCCATCTCCGCGCGCAACATCGCGAGCGCCGTGTGGTTGCAGTACAGGACGACGCCCCGCGCGTCCACGGCCAGCAGGCCGTCCGGCAGAGACTCGAGCACCGCGGCTTCCACGCGCTCGGTCCGGCCCGCGGACGGCGCCATCGCGCGCCATCCTGCCGCCCCGCGCAGCGGCTCGGACACCGCCGCGACGAGATCGGTGATCTCTCGGGGGCGGGCCCGCAGGGATTCCGCCTGCCCCGCCAGGACCGGCAGAAGCCCGATCGCTCCAACGACATCGCCCGCCGCGACGATCGGACACGCGACGATGGGACCCGGGCGGCCGGACGCGGCGGCGCCGGCCCACGCCGGCAGCCTTGTCCGCATGCAGGCGACGTAGAGCGCCGGCTCCGGCGGCGTGCTCGACCGCTCCGGCGCCGTTCCGGAGGAGGCCAGCCGTACGAGATCGCGGTCGACCACCTCGACGCCCGCATGGAGCACGGCGGCAAGCATGTCGGCCATCCGCTGCGCCGACTCCCGCGCATCGATCGGGATCGCCTCCGCGCGCGCGCCGTCGCCGCGGCGCGATCCGGTCACCGGCACGGCCTCAGGACCACTCGACGAGGCGGTAGTGCTCGCGGGTCCAGCGCGTCAGCTGGGTCCCCTGCCTGGCGCGAACGGCGGCGAACGTCGCGTCGCCCTCCTGCAAGGCACGGATCCGCTCGCGTTCGCGGAGATCCGCGTAGGTACATTCCCAGATCACGTCGGCGGCGCCGGCCGGATCGATCCCCGCTTCCCCGGTCACCGGCACCCAGATCTGTCCCGGGGGTACCCCCAGTTCCGCCAGACGCCGGGACGCCTCGATCCGCGTGTCGAGCACGCGCTCGCGCAGACCGGGCTTCGCCGCATAGCGCTGATGGACCAGGATCATTCGTCGCCTCCGTCGTGTCGGGTCGCGGCCACAGCCCGCGGCCGAGCGATTGCGCCGCGGGCGTCCCGTCTGCGCGGGACGAGCGGCCGCTCGGGGGGTTCCGATCCCGATCCCTCGGAGTCCTGCCCTGCGGCAGGGCAGGGAGACACGTGGGGCTCGGCCAAATGCCAGACGCCTGGAGGTGCAGCCGCCGATGCCGCGCGTCCCCTACGACCTGGAATCCCGCCGCCCGTATCTCGCGCAGGCGTTCAGCGACGCCGAGTACGACCGGCGCGTCACAACTCTTCGACACGCGATGGAGCGCGAGGGACTCGACGCGCTGTGCGTCTTCGCGAGCGCGGCGTCGCCGTCCGCGATCGCGTACCTCACGAACTACACCCCGGCGTTCGGCAGCGCGTTCTGCGTGCTCCGCGCGGACGGGACCATGACCGTGATCACGGACGCCGTGCTCCACGGCGAACCGATGCACTCGATGATCTGGATGTGCCGCGTGGCGGACGTCCGGGTCGCCCTCGGCCCGGTCTACGGCGGCGCGGCCGATGAGATCGCGTCACTCGCGGCGGACGCCGTGGGGGCCGCGCAGCGTGTGGGCCTTGCCGGCGCCTCCTCCCTGCCGTACGGGCTGCACGCGGCGCTCGCCTCGCGCCTTCCGCACCTCTACCCGGCGGACCATGTGTTCGCCCGCATCCGGCTGGAGAAGAGCGACGAGGAGATCGCCGTGATGCGCCACGCGGGCGTCATCTCCGACGATGCGATGGGCGCCGTCTTCTCGGCCCTCGAGGCGGGCGTCGAAGAGACCGTCGTCGCCGCGGCCGCGGTGCAGCGGATCATCGCGCACGGCGCCCGCGAGGCGTTCGCGACCTGCGTCGTCGGGGGAGAACAGGCCGGGTTGAAGCACGGGATGCCGCGCCTGCGGCCGATGCGCGACGGCGAGAGCGTGTTCATCGACCTCGGCGCCGCCTACCACGGCTACGCCGCCGATACGAGCCGGTGCACCGCGGTGGGGCGCGCGACCGGGCGCGTGCGCGAGCTCCTCACGGTGGGCGCCGACCTGTACCACGCGGGCCTCGGCGCGATCCGGCCCGGGTGTACGATCGACGACGTCTCAAACGCGCTGCTCGCCGTCGTGCGGGGCACCCGCTACGAGCCCTATTACTGCGCCGGCGGGTTTGGCCACGGCATCGGCATGTCGGTGATCGAAGTCCCCGGCCTGTTCGCGGGCAACACGACGGAACTGCGGCCGCGCATGACCGTGGCGTACGAACCGATGGTCGTGGTGGAAGGCCTCGGCACCGGCGTGGTCGAGGACACGCTGCTGATTACGGAGACCGGATACGAGCGCCTGACCAACTATCCGGTCATGACCTGGTCGTAGCGGCCGGCGCCGGATGTCGCCAGGCGAGGAAAAGCCCTCCGCCGGCCCCGGCGTCTATTTGGAGCGGCTCACGTGGCCCGAGGCGGCCGCGCTGTTCGGCCGCGACCCGCTGATCGTACTGCCGATCGGCGCGGCGGCCAAGGAACACGGCCCGCACCTCCCGCTGGGCACCGATCGCCTCCTCGCCGACCATCTCGCGGCGCGGATCGCCGAGCGCGTCCCCGCGATCGTCGCCCCGACCGTCACCTACGGCTACTACCCGTCGTTCGTGGGGTTTCCGGGCAGCACGCACCTGGAAGCGTCCACCTTCGGTGCCATGATCGGCGAGATCATCATCTCGCTCCACCGGCACGGACCGCGGCGGTTCCTCGTCCTCAACACCGGAATCTCGACCTTCCCGGTGCTCGAAGTCACGGCGCGCGACCTACGGCTCCGCTACTCCGTGCTCGTCGGCGTCACCCGAATCGAAGACCTCGGCGGCCGGGCGCTCGACGGGCTGCTCGAGCAGCCGGCGGGCAGCCACGCCGATGAATACGAAACGTCCGTGCTCCTTGCGATCGCGCCGGAGGCGGTCCGGACCGACCGCGCCGTGCGGGAGATCCCCGACCGCCCGCGGCCACGCGGCCTCTTCGTCCCGGCGCCGCTCCCGGCGCCCGGCGTCGGGAGGCCGGAGGCGACGGGGGTCTACGGCGACGCGACCCTCGCGACCCGCGAAAAAGGCGGGCGCATTCTGGCCGCGATCGTCCCGGCCCTGGTTGCCGCGGCCGAGTACGTCCGGACCGCGCCGATCGACTGGAACGCTACGTCGTCGCGGCCTGCCAGGCCTTGATGAACGCGACCGTCGCCTCGACGTAGGCGTCGAACAATTCTTTCCCCCGCTCCACCGTGCCGGCGGCCGGGTCGCCGTAGGTGATGCAGCCGTTCGACGAGATCTCGTGCACCGGCGGCAGCTTGAGGGTGACGTAGCGCAGCAGCGACGGGTCGCTCCGCACCTGCGCGAGCAGGCGTTCGCGCCAGGGGTCAAGCGTCATGCGCGGCCGCGCCACCTTGTCTCTGCGCACCAGTTCCGGCTGCTGGTAGAGCATGCTCGACGTCTCGCCGATGCCGGCGTGGATGTCGAGTTTGTCGATGTTGGCCGTCAGGTAGATCTTCCGCAGCTCGGCGATGCCGAAGACCATCGCCGACGCCGGCGTCTCGCGGGTGATGCGGTAGGCGAGGTACGTGAGGGTCGCCTCGTTGCCGCCGTGGCCGTTGGCCAGCAGGATCCGGCGAAACCCGTGCGCCGCGAGCGACTCCGCCGCCTCCATCACGACACGGCTGAACGTCTCCTCGGAGAGCGTGATCGTGCCGGGAAAGTGCATGTGGTGCGCGGACAGGGCCGGAAAGAGGATCGGCGCGCACAGCGCCTTGGCCCGGCGCGCCGCCGCGCGCGACACGGCGATCACCCCGAGCGTATCGGTCCCCATCGGAAGCGCGGGGCCGTGCTGCTCGATCGCCCCGAACGGCAGGATGACCGTATCGGTCGTCTTCAACAGCTCGCCGACCTCCGGCGACGTGAGATGTGGCAGGTAGTACGGGTCCTTGGTCTCGTGGAGATCACACATGCGACCGTCCCCCCTTTTTCGAATGCGGACGCCCCGCGGGCCGGACCGGCCGGCGTCAGTGGCGGCCGGCGTAGCGCGGATCCAGGACGCGCGACAGGAACTCGCCGACGACGTTGAACGCGATGACCGTGATCGACAGCGCCGCGGCGGGAAAGACGAGCAGCAGCGGATGGCCGTCGAGGTACTGGAAGCTCTCGTAGATCATCTGGCCCCAGCTCGGATGCGGCGGCTGGACACCGATGCCGATGAAGCTCAGCGTGGCTTCCGCGAGCACGAGGGTGCTGACGTCGAGCGTCGCGCGAACGATCAAGAGGTGCACGACGTTCGGCACGAGATGGCGGGCGAGGATGCGGGGCGTCGTCGCGCCGAGCGCGCGGGCGCCGTCCACGTAGTCCCGCTCGCGGATCGCGACCACTTCGCTGCGGATCGTACGGGCGGTCCCCGGCCACGCCGTCAGCACCAGCGCGATCACGATGTTCGTGAGGCTCGGGCCGAAGATGCCGGTGACCAGGATCGCGAGGAGAATGGTCGGAAAGCCGATCAGGAGATCCACGACGCGCATGAGCGCGTTGTCCCAGGCGCCGCCGTAGTATCCGGCGACGGTGCCCCAGGTCATACCGAGCAGCGACTCGCACGCCACCGCCGCGAAGCCGACCGACAGCGAGACGCGCGCCCCGTACACGATGCGGGTGAACGAATCGCGGCCGAACTGGTCCGTGCCGAACCAGTGCGCGGCGCCGGGCCCGCGGAACAGCGCGTCGAGGTCCTGCGCGTCGTAGGCGTAGCGGATGGCAAACGGCCCCGCCACCGCCAGCACGACCACCGCGAGCAGGAAGCCGGCGCTCGCGGCGACGAGGCGGTCCCCGCCGAGCGCCTGCCGGATCGCCTTCCGGCGCTCAGTACCGAACACGGGGATTGAGATACGCGTAGGAGACGTCCACCGCGAGGTTCACGAAGGAGAACAGGGCGGTGTAGACGAGCACGGTGGCCTGCAGCACCGTATAGTCCCGCTGGAAGATTGCGTTGACGGCGACCCGGGCGATGCCCGGCACGTTGAAGACGACCTCGACGACGAACGCGCCGACGATCGCCGTCCCGAACGCCATCCCGATGGTCGTGACCACCGGCAGCGCCGCGTTCCGCAGCACGTGGCGGAAGAGCACGCGCGGGGTGCGCAGGCCCTTGCTGCGGGCGGTGCGGACGTAGTCCTCCAGCAGCACCTGGCCGACGCTCGACCGCGCGATGCGGGTGATGAAGGCGAGCGGCGCGATCGAGAGGACTATGACCGGCAGCACGTAGTCGCTCGGGTGGCCCCACCCGGCGACGGGCAAGAGGCGAAAATGCAGCGCGAACAGATACACGAGCGCCGCGGCGGTGACGAAACTCGGCACCGAGAGGCCCAGCACCACGCCGAACTGGATCAGCCGGTCGAGCGGCCGGCCCGGCACCGTCGCCGCGACGACGCCGAGCACCGTCCCGACGACGGCGGCCGCGGCGACGGCCAGCGTCGCCAGCCGGAGGCTGATCGGCAGCGCGGTTCGCAGCAGATCGCCGACCCGCAGCCCCGGGTTCACGTACGACGTGCCGAAGCGGAACGTGGCGAGCTGCCCGAGATAGTCGACGAACTGCGCCGCAAACGGGCGATCGAGGCCGAGCTGGTGGCGCAGCACCGCGGCGGTGGCCGGCGTGTAGCGGTCGCCGAGCAGGGACTGCACCGGATCGCCCGGCGCGAGGTGTCCCGCCACAAAGATCAGCAGCGCCGCGCCGAGGAACAGCGGCACGGCCATCGCGAGGCGGTAGAGGACGTAGCGGACCACGGACCGCGGCGGGACTAGCGGGTGTGGCGGCCGGGGCCGCGGCCTCGCGCCGCGGCCCCGGAGCCGCTACTTCTCGATCGAGACGGTGTCAAACGGCAGCCAGCCGTTCACCGCGGGCGACGTACGGAGCCCCTTCACGTAGGGCTTCTTCAAGTACGCAAACTGCGTGAACATGAGCGGTACGGCCCCGACGTCCTCGATCATCAGCGCCTCCGCCTTGTGATACAGCGCGATGCGGTCGGTTTCGTTGGGCGCCGCGTTGGCCTGGTCGACCAGTTTGTCGAAGTCCGGATTGTTGTAGTTCAGCCGGTTGAGCGGCGAGGTGCTGTACAGCAAGATATCCAGGTAGTCGCTGTAGTCGAGGTAGTCCGCGGACCAGCCGCTCAGGAACGACTGGTACACGGTCCGCTTGTTCAAGTTGGTGATGAACGTCGCAAACTCCGTCCGCTCGAGCGTGGCGTCGACCCCGAGATTCTGCTTCAGCATGGCGACGGCCGGCTCGCCCTCCATTTGGGCGACGGGGCCGAACGGGTTCATCGCGATGCGGAACGGCGGCAGTTTGCCGGCCACGCCCGCCTCCTCGAGCAGCTTACGCGCGCCCGCGGGGTCGTACGGCAGGCCCTTGTAGCCGGCGTAGAACCCCGGAATCCCCGGCGGGGTGAACACGCTCGCCGGCGTGTAGAATCCGAAGAACACCGTCCGGGCGATCCGCGCCTTGTCGATCGCCATCGCGAACGCGCGGCGGACGCGGCGATCCCTGAAGGGCGCGTAGACGCGCGGATTGAGCCCCAGATAGAGGATCTGCGCGCGGGGGTACACGAGTAGTTCCTGCTTGAGCTTGGCGTCGGTACTGATGCGCTGGTAGTCGCCGAGCGGCACCAGGATAAAGTCGAGTTGCCCGGCGAGATACTCGGACAGCTGCGTGCGCGCCTCGGTCACGATCGGAATGCTGATCGCGGCGACCTTGGGGGCCCCGGCGTAGTAGCGCGGGCTGGCCGCGAGCGTGAAATGGTCGTTGTGGGCCCACTCCTTCAATATAAAGGGCCCCGTGCCGGCGTCCTGCGTCGTGTACCAGCCCTGACCCCGGGCCACCACGTCCTTGTCCATCACCACCGCGGCGTAGTAGGCGAGCCGGTTAAGGAAGCCGCCGCGGTGGGCCGGATTCAGGACGAACCGCAGCGTGGTCGGGTTGACCGCGGTGATGCCGGCGATGCCGTCGGCGCCGCTCTGGAACGCGTCGTAGCCCTGGATGCCCGAGACGACGACCGAGCCCACCGGCGACTTGAGCGCCGGGCTGCCCATCCGCTCGAACGACCACTTCCAGTCGGCGGCGGTCGCCTTGCGGCCGCTGTGGAAGTACATGTTGTCCCGCAGGTGGAAGGTGTAGACGAGGCCGTTCGGCGAGATGTCCCAGCTGCTCGCCGCCTGGGGCAGCAGCCTGCCGTTCGCGTCGAGCCCCACGAGCGTGTTGTACATCAAGAACACGACGGGCGCGGACGCCGAGTCCACCGCGTAATACGGATCCAATGTCGGCGCCTCGCCGCTGAGCGGCGTCCGGAACACCTGCGGCATCTGCGCCCTCGCCGCCGGCCACGGCCCCGCGGCCGCCACGGCAAGCAGCACCATCACACCTATTGTCATCACACGACGGATCACGCCGATCCCCCCTTCGACCGAGTTCAACCGCGCGACGTTACACGTATCGTGCAAGAAACGGCAGCACTACGGGCACCCACAACTGCGGCGCGTGCACCCAAATTTGATGCGCCTCCATCGGCGAGGCCCCGAACGGCGGAAAGAGATGCCGCTCGCAGACCCCGTCCGCCGCCCGCCGGCGGGCGGCGAGTGCTGCGGACGGCGTGACGTCGAAGTCGTTCTCCGCCTGCAGCAGCAGCAGCGGGCACCGAATGGCATCGGCGTGGGTCAGCAGAAACGGCCGCAGTCCCGGCACCGGACCCCAACTCATCGCCGCCGCGGCGAATGAGACGCAGGCCCTCACCCGCTCGTCGCGCGCCGCCGCGAGCAGCGAGTTGATGCCGCCGTACGAGGAGCCCATCACGCCGACGCGGTCGGGATCCGCCCCGGGCATCGCGCGCACGAAGCGCAGCGCCGCGAGCACGTCGTCGCTCTCAGCCAGAAGGCGGGCGCAGACCTGCTCGTCGTGCCCGGGCGCGCCGGCGGGCGCCGGCACCTCCTCGAGCCGCGAGGGGCCGGGCGACCCGGCATACCCGCGCCGGAACGGGACGAACACCGCGTAGCCGGCGTCGGTCAGCACGCGTGCCACGCCCGGCTTACTGTCCTGCTCGAGGCCGCTGCCGTGGTTCAGAACGACCGCGGGCACGGGACCGCCGCGGCCCCCGCCGCCGGCCCCCGGCGCCGGGAGGTAGCGGTACGCGATGAGATCGCGGCCGGCGCTCGGAAACAGGAGGCGCTCGCCGGGATGGCTTCCGGTTACCACACGCGCAACGGGCAGCCCGACAGCGCCTCGGCCCCGGTCGGCGTGATCAGGACCGTCTCCTCGATGCAGGCCGTGCCGAAGTTCATCCGGATCAGCATCGGCTCGAGCGCGAAGATGTTCCCCGGCCGGAGGACATCCGTCGTCGCCGGACGCAGGGACGGCCGCTCGAAGAGCGAGCAGCCGAGGCCGTGACCAAAGCCCTTGGGCATGTAGTCCGCTTCGTAGCCGGTCCGCACCGCGATCGTCCGCGCGGCCGCGATCATGTCCTGCACCGGCACGCCGGGACCGGCCTTCGCGAGCGCCGCCTCGAACATCTCGAGTCCGGTATCCAGGAACCGCCGCTGCTCGGCGCTCGGTGTGCCGACGACCGTCGAGCGCGACACGTCGGCGCAGTACCCGTGGTAGGTCGCGGCCATGTCGAGGAACACCATGTCGCCCGGCTCCATCACGCGATCCGACGGGGCGCAGTGCTTGAGGCCGGCGCGAGAGCCGGTGGCGACCGCGCTCTCGAAGGCGAGGGCGTCCGCGCCCTCGGCGAACGCGACCGCGTGCGCCCGGGACGCGACGTCGAACTCGCGCGCGCCCGGCGCGAGCGCCCGCAGCGCCTCCTCGTGCATCCGGCCCGAGATGCGCGCCGCGCGCCGCATCGCTTCGATCTCGAGCGGCGACTTGACCGCGCGGACCTCCATCAGCAGGTCGTCCGCCGGAATCCAGGTGGCGCGGGGCAGACGCTCCTCGAGCGCGACCATCACGTGGTGCGGCACGATCGGTCCGCCCGCGACCCCGATCCGGTCGGCCGCGGCCCCGGCCTCTTGAATCCGGTCGGCCGCATGGCCGGCGACGCTCGTCTCGGGGCTCCGGACGAACCCGGGGCGCTCGGCGCCGCGGACGTCGTCGAGCCACGCCGTCCAGATCATGGTATGCATCGGCTCCCCGTGCATCAGCCAGTTCGTGGTCAGCATCGGCGGCCCCGAGGCGGGAATGACGACGACGGTGTCGCCCGCGCTGGTCTCGAAATTCACGAGATACCGCCCGTTGCCGGGATCGGCGCCGTTGGAGTAGGCGACGAGCGCGGCGAGCCCTTCCGCCTTGAGGCGCGCCTGCACGGCCGTGATGCGGCGCTCGTACTCCGACTGCGGAAACGGCATCGTCCGCCACGGACGGCGCGCGTCGGGATCGTAGGGAACCTTCGCCTGGTAGACCGGCAGAACGCCACCCCGCTCGCTCCCGCGTATATCGAGTGAGCGCGCGGGTGCGCCGCTTCCTCTTCCGATCCCGCCGCAACGAGTCCTGCCCATGAAGGACTTGTCCGGAGGGCGCCGGAAGCACCGGCGCCATGAGCGCGGCGCTCGAGTTCGGTATTCAATTTCACCTCGCCTCGACGGTCGACCGCTACGCAACCCCAGATCTCGCAGCGCTCGGCGAGGCCGCGGAGCGCGGGGGGTTCAGCCAAGTCTGGGTCACCGACAATCTCGGCGCGCGGAACCCGTTTGTCGTCCTCGCGGCCCTGGCGCCGCGCGTGCGGATCAAGCTGGGCGCCGCCGTCGTCGTGCAGTACTTTCGCAATCCGGTCGACGTCGCGGATGCGATCGCGACGTTGACCGAGCTGACCGGCGGGCGCGAGCTCGGCGTCGGGCTCGCGCGCGGCAGCCTCTCGAAGACCCCCCAATACGTCCGGCCGTCCGATCCGATCGCCATCCTGGAAGAAACGGCCGGCATGCTGCGGCATCTACTGGCCGGCGACGGCGTGCAATTTGCCCGATACCCCGCGCTGACATCCTATTTCAACCTCTCGCCCAAGGGCGAAGGACGCTTGGGCATGCGTCCGGCCGGTCCGGTCCGCCTGTACGGCGGGGGCAACGGGCCTCGGGCGCTCGAGGTCGCGGGCCGGGCGATGGACGGCGTGATCTACGGCGGATCGTTCCTCGCAGCGGCGCGCGCCGAGACGATCGGCCGCTCGGTCGAGATCGCGGACCGCGCCGCCGGGCGGAGCGCTCCCGGGAAGACACTGCGAAAGGTCGCGGAGGTAAACGTGTCGCTGTCCGCCGATCGAGCCGCCGCCAGGCGCTATGCCAGGCCGTTCGCAGCCACGGTGATCGGTCACCTGCATGCGACGGGCTGGGCCGCGGATGATTTCCGCCGAGCGGGCGTGGAGCCGGAGGACGTCGGGCGCCTCGTCGCCGCCCGGCGCGCAGGGGCGCCGGAGGACGCCGCGGCCGCGATGGTGACCGACGGCATGATCGACGCGACGATCATCGCGGGCGATCCTCGAGCGTGCGCACCCCGGCTCGACGCGGCCTGCGCCGCGGCGGCCCGGCTGGAGTTTCACCAAGTGATGTTCTCCAAGCTCGGGCCCGACTACGGCGAGGCCATCGGCCTGCTCGCGGACTGGCTGCCGTAACCGCGGCGCCAAAGGAGAGCCCGTCTCCCGCAGGTAAGCAAAGAGGCGATGACCCTCGACGACGTCCAGACGCCCGCGCTGATCCTGAATGTCGATGCGTTGGAGCGCAATCTCGCGCGCATGGCGTCGGAGTGCGCCGCCGCCGGGATCGCGCTGCGGCCGCACACGAAAACACACAAGAGCCCGTGGGTCTCCGCCAAACAGATACGCCTGGGGGCGGCCGGCGTCTGCACCGCCAAGCTGGGCGAGGCGGAGGTCATGGTCAAAGCCGGCATTCCCAACGTTCACCTCACCACGGAATTGACGCCGTCCAACATGGACCGGGCGCTGGACATCGCGGCGCTGGCCGAGGTCAGCGTCGTCGCGGATGCCTTCGAGATGGTCGACCTCCTGTCGGCGAAGGCCCGGGACCGCGGGCTCACGCTGACGGTGCTGGCCGACGTGAACGTGGGCCAGAACCGGACCGGCGTCGAACCGGGTGAACCGGTGCTGCAGCTGGCGCGGCGCATTCTCGACGCGCCGGCGCTGCGCTTCGGCGGACTGCAGGGATACGAAGGGCACTGCCAGCACATCCGGGACCGCGCGGAGCGCCGCGGCCGCGCGTTCGAGGCATACGCGCGTCTGGCCGAGACCAAAGCGCTGCTGACCGACCACGAGATCCCGGTGCCGGTCGTGACGACCGCCGGCACCGGCACGTACGCGGCCGCCATCGAGCACGGGACGGCCACCGAGGTCCAACCGGGCTCCTACACGGTCGTGGACAGCGACTACGCCGCGGTGCAAGGCCTGCCCTTCGAACACGCGCTGTTCGTGCTGACGACCGTGGTCAGCAATCAGCGCGCGGGGCTCGTGATCATCGACGCCGGCCACAAGACGGTCAGCACCGACGCCGGTGCGCCCGCGGTCAAAGACTTTCCGGAAGCCAAGTATCAGGCGGCCGGCGACGAGCACGGCAAGATCGCGGGCCTGCCCGCGCGGCGCACGCCCGGCGACCGGATCTGGCTGATCCCGAGCCACTGCGACACGACGATCAATCTCTACAACCGGTACGTCCTCGTACGGGACGACGGGCGCTGCCTGGGCACACTCACGATCGACGCCCGGGGACAGAGCGCCTGACACTCCAAGGGGGGAAACGCGTGTCTCGATTCAAGGCAGGGCTATTGCTCTTTGCCGCGTTGATCGCGGCGGCGGTCGCCGCGCAGCCGTTCTCCGGCGCGACCGCGCAGCAGGCCGGCGTCCTGCGGACGCCCCTCGACGGCCAGCCGTCGAGCCTCGACCCGTACTTCGCGGTGGACGTGCCGGGGGCGTCGGTCGTCATGATGATGTACAACACCCTGGTGACGTTTGACGCCGGGGGGAGGCTGGTGCCGGCCGCCGCGCGGAACTGGGATATCTCCCCCAACGGGCTCGTCTACACGTTTCATCTGCGGCCGATGCGGTTTCACGGCGGCCGCGCCGTCACGGCGGACGACTGGAAGTGGTCGTTCGACCGGATGAGCGATCCGGCGCTGCGCGCGCCGGTCGCCGACTTCGCGCTGTCCAGCGTGCAGGGCTATCCGGAGCGGCGGGCCGGCGCGGCCACCGTCGCCGGCATCCGCGTCTTGGATCCGATGACGCTGCAGTTCGTCGTCAACCCGGCCCGCCGCGGCGGGTTTCTGCACCGCCTCGCCTACTACGCGGCGGTGGTCCTCGACCGCGACGTCGTGCAGAACGGCGGCCAGGGCTGGTTCGCGCAGAAGGACGCCGGCACGGGCCCCTTTACGATGCGCGAGTGGGTGACGAACGACCACATCACCCTGGCCGCGAACCCCGTCTACTTCCTCGGCGCGCCGAAGATCAGCCGCCTGGAAATGCCGATCGTGACCGAGTCGACGACGCAGTTCCGCGAGTATCAGACCGGGCAGCTCGACCTCATCCAGGTGCCGCTCGCGCAGTTCCCGCGGATCAAAGCGGACCCCGCGCTCGGCAAGGAGCTGCTGGTCTTCCCGCGGGTGCAGATCGTGTATCTCGGGCTCAACGAGCGCGTGTACGCGCCGTTCAAGGACCCCCGGGTCCGCCGCGCCTTCGCGATGTCGGTCGATAAAGACAAGATCGTGCAGAACGTCTTCTTCGGCCTGTTTACGGCCGCCCGCACGATCGCGCCGCCCGGCATCCCCGGCTTCTATGGAGAGTACAAGGGCCTCCCGTACGATCCCGCGCAGGCGCGCGCGCTGCTCGCGCAGGCCGGCGTATCGGGCAAGCTCCCGCCGCTCACCGTCGCCGTGAACCCGGGCGGCTCGCTGTACCAGATGACGGCCGAGCCGGCGGCGGCGATGCTGAAGCAAAATCTGGGGGTCGACGTCGGGCTGCAGAAGACCGAGTACGCGACGTTCATCCGCGCGCTGATCGCGAAGAACGTCTACCAGGCGTTTCTCACCGGCTGGACGGCGGACTATCTCGACTACAGCGATTACATGGACGTCCTGCTCTACAGCACGTCGCCGTTCGACCGGGTCAATTACAACAATCCGGACGTGGACCGGCTGATCGACCAGGCGAATGCGGCGCCGACGGACGCGGAGCGGATCGCGGCCTACCACAAGGCGGAGGCCATCGCCGTCAACGACGCGGCGCTGGTGCCGATTTTCTACAGCCGCAGCGCGATGCTCAAGAAGCCCTACGTCGTCGGACTGCAGACGGCGCCCTGGGCGCCGGGCTATCTCCCGCCGGCCGGCGTCGTCATTCAGAAGTAGCGGCGCCGCGCGGCCTCAGTCCCAGGTCACGGTCGGATACCGCGTCAGCATGTCCACGCCTGTCGGCGTGATCAGAATCGTATCCTCGACCACGCCGGTGCCGACGTTCTCCATCACGACCATCGGCTCGTAGGCCATCGTCATCCGGGGGCGCAGCTCCGCCGGGTTCCCGGCGAAGAGGCCCGGCGCTTCGAACAGCGAGACGCCGAGACAGTGCCCGTACTGCCCGGGGCAGAAGTACGGCTCGTAGGGCGTCCCGCGCACGACCGCCGCCAGCACCTGCGCGACCTCGTCCACGGTCACGCCGGGCCGGATGGCCGCGAGGCCCGCGTCGTGGAGCTTGAGCCCGGTCGTCAGCAGCTCGCGTCCCACGCCCGCGGCGCCGCCCACCATCGTGCAGCGGCTGAGATCGGACTTGTATCCGTCGAAAGACGCGCCGAGATCGATGAACACCATGTCGCCCTTCTCGAGGCGGCGCCGGCGCGGGTGGCTGTGCTTCAGCCCCGCGCGCGGCCCCGACACGATGCTCGTCGCGAACGCCTCGGTGCCGCCGAGGCTGTGCATGCGGTTCACCGCGGCGCCGGCCAATTCGGTCTCCTCGACCCCTTCGCGCAGTATGCCGAACACCGCGGCCATCGCCTCGTCGGCGATCCGCCCGGCCTCGCGCAGCTTGGCGATTTCTTCGTCGCTCTTGTAGCGGCGGATCTCGGCCAAAATCGTGTCGGCCGGCTGGAGCTGCGGGAGCCGGGCCATCAGCGCGCTGTGCACCGGATGCGGCAGCCCGGCGGAGCCGATGATGCCGACCTGCTTGACATCGCCCAGGGCGTCGGCGGCCAGCTGGGCGATGCCGTCGACCGGACCGCCGTAGACCGGACGGCGTAGAATTACCCGGACGTCCGGCACCCGGCACATCCAGATCATCGAGTGCATCGGCTCGCCGTGCATCACGGCGTCCGTCGTCAGGGCCATGCGGCCGTCGAGGTGCACGATGGCAAACGCGCTGCCGACGACCGGCGCGAAGTTGGTCAGATACTCGACGTTCTCCGGGGCTTCGCGGGTGCCGTAGACGCAGACCGCGTCGAGCCCTGCCTTCTCCATCCCGGCGCGCAGCGCCGAGATCCGCCGGTCGTATTCGGCGTCGCTGACGAGATTGACGCGATACGTCTTGCGCGACTCCATGTCATACGGAACACGCGGCATGCCTACGCCTCCGGGGAAGTGGTCTGCGGACGAGCTTAGGACGTCGCGGCCGGCGCCGCCTGCCGCTCTCCGTCCCGCACCGACTCGAGGTATACGAGCACCTCTGAGGCGGGCGTCACGTCGCCGTACTTCATGTCGATGTCGAACAGACTGACCTTGTGCGCGACGGTACTGCGGTCGCAGACGCATTCGACGGGGACGATCACGCGGAAATGGTAGCTGAACGCGTCCAGCACGGTGGCCCGCACGCAGCTGCTCGTGACGGTGCCGGTGACGATCAGCGTGTCCACGCCGCCGTGGATCAGGTACGACGCCAGATCCGTGCCGAAGAACGCGCTCGGCGCGGACTTCACGATCACCGATTCGGTCGGGAGCGGCGCGAGCTCAGGCACGATCTCGTACGCGCCGTCGCCCGCCATGATCGGGTCCCGGACGGCCGTGGCCTTCGAGCGGCCTCGCTCCGCAGGGATGGTGCGGCGGCGCGCCTTTGAAAAGAACACGGGACAGCCGGCCGCGCGCGCCCGATCGAGCAGCGCGCGGATGGCGCGCACGGCCGCGGGCGCGCCCTGGGTGCTGAACGGGTAGGCCGGATCGACGAAGGCGCGATACATGTCCACGATCAGCAGCGCGGGACGGCGTCCGTATCCGATCCGGCCGCCCCAGCCGCCCTGTGTGTAGAGGTCCCGTTCGGCCTGCGGGATGACGTCATCCCAAATCGCCACGGCGTTCCCCCGCCCTCTGCGCAGCTCGCGGATGGATGGTATTACCGGTCCCAGCCGATCGGTGAAATTGGCCGTGCACCCACCGTCGACAACACCGTCCAGGCGGTCCCCGCGTCGCCGGCTCCGACCAGGTGTCCCCGCGGCACACGAGACGCCTTACGTACCGTTGCTTCCTTCCGGACCTGGCGGGGTTGGTAAGATCTCGTTGCGCGGGACCCGATCCTCCTCGTCACGTGCGCGGGCCGGACCCTGAGCGGTGAGGCCTCGGGTGGGAGTTCAGTCCCGCTGGAGCGGGTTGCGGGTACAGGGAACCGCTAGCTCCCCACCTAGCACGGCCATGTCGTAGTATAGCACGCGCGCCGTCCCGACCGGCGTCAGCGGCGGGTCTGCAGCCACCGAGTGTACGGCATCCACGCCACGTCCGGCCGAGGCGGATCCGGCAGCATCGTGATCAGCTCGACCGAGTGTCCGTCTGGATCATCGAAGAACACCGACGCGGCCGGCATCCACCCGATTACGACGGGCTCGTCTCCGTCCCGCGGGGTGACGCCGGCGGTCCGGAGCCGGGCGGGCGCCGCCAGCAGGTCGTCCAGCGCGACCTCGACCGAGAAATGGAGCCGCTGCGCAAGCGGTGAGGTCCCGATGGACCACAGACCCAACATTCCCTTGCCCGCCCCGCCGATCCACAGAAACGCGGCGTCCCGCTCGGGCACCCGGTGGGCCAGCGTGAGACCGACGACGTCCCGGTAGAATGCGATCGAACGGTCCAGGTCCCGCACGGTCAAATGCGTTTCGAAGAGGCCGCGAATCGGCGGCACGGTCGCCACCTCCTTGCCGGCGTTGGTGCTAGGCGCGAGCGATCGCGTTCCGCAGCGCCGCCGCCGGATCGTCGCCCACGAAGTGCACGGTGCGCATGCCGAGTCGCGCCGCAGCGGTGACGTTCTCTTCGCGGTCGTCGACGAAGAGCGCTCCCGCCGGCTCAGCATCGAGGCGCTCGAGACAAAACCGGTAGATTCGCGGATCCGGCTTCGTGGAGTGGACGTCGCCGGAGACGATCACCACGTCAAACCACTCCTCCAGCGCGCGGTCGCGGCGAATGCACTGGGCCAGCGCCACAGGCATGTTGGAGAGCATGGCGGTTGAAACGCCCCTCGCCCGAACGTCCCTTGCAAGATCCCAGACCTCGTCCCGATACCGCATCCATGAATCGCCGTCGCGGTCGGCGAGCCAGTCGAACAGCGCCCGTTCGTTCGATTCCTCCGGCCGGAGCCGAAGCGACCGCAGCACGCGCCGCCAATAGTCGGCGGGTGGATACTCGCCCGCGTCGTAGGGCCGGCGGTGCTCCCAATAGGCCGCGGTAAAGGCCTCGACGGTCACCCCAAGCCGCGCCGCCATCGCCTGAATGACGTCCGCCGCCTGCGGATAGGTCAGCACGTTGCCGTAATCGAGGATGAGCGCGCGCAGCGGTGTCACGTCGTCATTGTAGCGGATCATGAACTACCAGTAGGCGAAATCACCAAGGGGCCGAAGGTACGTCGCGCCGGCCCGATCCAGTACCGCCTTGAGCTCATCCGTCGGCGTTCCGAACACGGAGAGCCGTTTTCGGTCCACCAAGCTTTCAAACCGGCGGCTGAACATCTTCTCAAACGCTCGCAGGTGTGCCAGCGCCGCCGCGGAGTCCGCGTATCTCTCGTACAGATGCACGATCCGACCGTCTTCGCTTACGAACCGTTGATAACTCAGCGCACCGGGCTCGGGGCGCGTCGACTCCACCATCTCGCCCGTCAGCGCCCGAAAGTTATCGAGCTGACCGGGCCTGACGGCCAACTCGACCACCCACGCGATCTCATCGCCCATGTGTCGCCTCCCACAACCGCAGCAACTCTGTCTCGCGCCCGGCCGCCAAGCCGGCCAAAGGGTCTCCGTCCTGCGGCCGCGTGCGGTCCCAAGCGAGCGTGTCGGCGATGGTCTTCGCGAGCGGCCGCAGGCGGAGGCCCGCGCCGATCGCCTTCGTCGAATCGAGACCGGCCAGGTCGTCGCGGCCCCGCGGCACCCAGAGCGGGATTTCCGTCCACGGCGTCACGCCGTGCTCGAGCAAGAACGCCTCGCTCACCCACACGAACGACGCGCCGGAGGCGCGGCTGACCGCCCGGCTGGTCTCGAGCACCTCTCCGATCGTGACGCCGGGCTGGCTGCCGAGGTTGAACGTCCCCGTCAGCCCCGCTTCCACGCTCATGACGATCCACCAGGCGATGTCCCGCGCGTCGATAAACGGCAGCACCACGCGGTTCGGTCCATCGAAGGCGAGGACCGTGCCGCCCCTCGCCACCCGGCGCGGCCAGTAGGTAAAGCGGTCCGTGGGATCCCGCGGCCCGACGACCAGGCTGAGCCGCGCGACGAGCGCCTGGTCCGGCATGGCGTCCTCGACGGCGCGTTCGCACAGCGCCTTGAGCGCCCCGTACGCGGCCGGGTCCTGATAGTCTTCCCGCCGGTCGTCCGTGATCGTCTTGATCGGCGCCTGCTCGCCGATTCGGTCCGCGGCCTTCGGCGAGTCGTAGACGCTGGCGGTCGAAATGAACGTGTAGTGGTCTACGGCGGGCGCCAGCAGTTGGACCGAGGCGCGGACGATTCGCGGCACGTAGCCCGAGACGTCGATGACCGCGTCCCACCGGCGCCCGCGCAGGGCGGTGAGATCGCCGTCGCGGTTTCCGCGCAGGTGTTCGACCGCGATATCCGGATTCGGATCCGATTGGCCGCGGTTGAAGACCGTTACGTCGTGGCCGCGGGCCAGCGCGGCTTCCGCGATGTGCCGGCCGACGAACCGCGTCCCGCCGAAGATGAGAATCTTCACGCCGTGCACGCCGGCCGGTTCCTCACCGCCATTGCCCGGATCGATTGTCGAAGAAGAAAAGACACTGCAACCGCGCAACTTGTTCCAGCGCGGCCGATTTTACCTCCGCGTGCTCCCGGTCGACGGCATAGGGGCTGCGCCGGTAGGCAGCCTCGCCCTTCGCCAGGTCCTCCGCCGCGACGAAATAGTAGATCGCATCCTCCTCGGGCGATACAAAACACGCTTCGACAATCACGCCTTCGTTGCGCAGAGTTTCGAAGATTTCCGCAGACCGGCGTTTCATTTCCTCGGACCAACTGAGCCACTTCTCCTTGCCGTCCGGTTTGAACCGGTACTTCAGCAGCCGGGCTTCCGACAATTGGCCACCCCTGGGCGATCAGGCTCTGCCGCTACTTCACGAACATCAGGGACAAGAGTTTCGGCGGCGCACCGGGCGCGTCGTCAGAATACCGCCACTCATCCAGGGCGTCGAGACGAAGCCGCGCGTTCAGTCCGGCGGTCACGAAATCCGAAACATCGTGCTGGAAGGCAGGGACCCGCATGATGGCTTGCGTTGCCGGATCAACGTACTGCGCTTTCAACCCGGCCAACTGTTGAAAGGGGTGAAATTCACAGACAAACATCGCGCCGCCCTGGCGCAAGGCCCGTTCGGCCTCTTTGAAAACTGGACCCAGATCGTCGACGTGTTCGAGGACCAGGCCTGCCGCCACCAGATCCACCGATTCGCCGGGGATGGGCCATTTCGCCGAGATATCATGCAGCATGAAGCGAACGCGGTCAGACGTCACGCGGCGACGCGCCTGGTCCAGCATCGGTTCGGAAAAGTCGAGCGCGACTACGCGCTCGCCTAATTCAGCGAACCAGACGGTGTTCGTGCCGGTCCCACATCCTAGTTCGACGATAGACTTGCCGGATAAGTTCAGGTCTTGCTTCCTAAGCACGGCCGCCGCAAGATCGCGGAGGTGGCGCGGTTCGCTCGTATCATACGTGGCCGCCCACGCATCATATGCCGCCCGTACTCCATCCGGCGTCATCCCAACACGGCCGGTCGGTCAGTCAAGGTACCGTGGCACGATCTCGGTTTCGCGGACGCCGTCGGCCGTCCGTTCGACGCGCCACGCCCGCGCCGCCGGCCGTGAAGAGACGAACTCGGCGATCTCCGTGCCATGATACACCACTCCGACGCCGTCGTCGGCGGCGATGCCCGGGGGGAGCGCGCCCCCTGACACGGCGGCGTGGAATGCCGGCCGGCGATCCTTCTCGCCGTCGTAATGCGGAACAAAGGTGCCGGAAAGGAATCCCAAGCCGTCCCGCAAGGTCTGCAGCGGCCGGCCGAACGTGTCCGTGAGGCCCGCCTCGAACCAGCACAGGGCGCCGGCGCTGACGCCGCTTAAGATGACGCCCCGCTCCCAAGCCTCGCGAAAAATGGCGTCGAGGCCGGCAAGCCGCCAGGTCGCGAGCAGGTAGCCCGTCGCGCCGCCCCCGACGTACACGATGTCCTGACCGAGGATGAAGCTCCGCAGGTCCTGGAGCTTCCGGCTGAAGAGCCGCAGGTGGGACGGCAGACAGCGTTCGACGGTGTAGGCATCGTAGAAGCGGGCGATGTTGCTCTCCGAATCGCCGCTCGCCGTCGGCACAAAGCAGACCTTCGGGGGCGTCCGGCGCGCGAGCGACAGAATGTAGCGGTCCAGCCTGGGATTGTCGGGTTCCATGTTAAACCCGCCGCCGCCCAATGCCACGATCCGCCGCTCTGTCATCGCCGTATGATCACCGTATCCTGTCGCATAGTCACGGTGTTAGGGTTCGACGCGGACGCCGAAAACTTTTCGGGCTAACCCGCGACGGCCAGAAGCGCGCCGAGCAGCAGCGCGCCCGCGGCGGCCATCGACGGCAGCAGGAAGCTCCCGGTCGCGTCGTAGACCGCGCCGGCAAACGCGGGACCGACAATCTGCCCGATGCCGAAGACGGCCGTTAAGATCGCCAGCGTCCCGCGCGGGTCGCCTGTGGTGAGGCGCCGGCCCTCGATCAATCCCAGCGCCGTGATGCCCATGATCGTCCCGCCAAAGAGCACCGCCGCGAGAAACACACCTGCCGGCGCGATCCAAAGCACGCTGGCGGCCACCCCCGCGGCCTCGGTGGCGCAGGCGAGCGCGAACGCGCGAACGATGCCGATCCTCTCTCCCACACCCGTCCAAAAGACCACCGACGGCAGGCCGGCCATGCCGACGACGATCCAGACGAGCGGCTCGAGCGACCGTATCGCCGGCGAACCGCGCACGATGGCGACGAGAAACGTCCCCGTAATGACGTAACCGAAGCCGAACAGGCCGTAGCCCGCGGCCAGTGCCGCCAGTCGGCGACTGTCCCGCTTCGCCGGCACCCGCGGGGTCCCGGGCGCGTCGTGCCGCTCCGGGATGAGAGTCGCGGCGCCCCACAGCGCGAGAAGCGAGACGCAGCCGCTCGCAAGCCAGAGCTGGCGCCACCCGCCGCCCAGCGCGGCGACCGCCGCGACGAGGGCCGCGGACACCGCGATCCCGGCGCCGACGCCGGCGAAATGCACCGCGGCAAGTTCGGGTCTCCCCGCCTGGCTCAGGCGATCCAAGACCAACGCCGATGAAAAGACGAGGACGAGCGCGCTGGCCACCCCGCCGGCGAATCGCAGCGCCATGAACGCGGCTACGGACGACGCGAATGTCATAGCGCCGGTCGTCACGGCGCTGCCCGCCAGACCGGCCAGGAGCCAGCGGCGCCGGGAGCCGCGCACCACCGGCGTCGCCGCGGCCAGCGCGCCGGCAAGGTAGCCGAGGAAGTTCGCCGACGCGAGCAGGCCGGCGGTGGCCTTCGTCATCCCCAGATCCTCGGTCATGCGCGGCAGAATCGGCGTGTACACAAAACGTCCAATGCCCATCGCGGCGGCCATCGCGATGAGCCCGCCGAGCGCAAGCGCCAGAGGACGGGGCGATTCCGTAGACAGCTTGGTCTGCATCTTCGAGCCGCGATACGCCGTGCTCCTGTGACACCCCGGAGGGACGCCCGGCGTCCGCCCAGTAGTGAGACCGTCAATGAAGCGCGCCGAGTACGGGTGGATCGTCGTCGCGACCCTGTGCGTGACGGAGACGGTGTCCTGGGGCATCGTCTACTACGGCTTCCCGGTCTTCCTGCAGGCGATGGAGCGGGACCTCGGCGTGTCCCGCGTCGCCATTACCGGCGCGCTGTCGCTGGCGCTCGCAATTTCCGCGCTGGCCGCGCTGCCGGTCGGCCGGTGGATCGACCGCCGCGGCGCCCGCGGTCTCATGACCGTGGGGTCGTGCCTCGCCTTCGTGCTCCTGATCGCCTGGTCGCGCGTCCACTCGCTCGGCGCGCTCTACGCCGTCTGGGGCGCGATGGGCATCGCCATGGCGATGATCCTGTACCAGCCCGCGTTCGCAGCGGTGGTGCAGTGGTTTCCGCGGAACCGCGAGCGGGCGCTGCTTACGGTGACGCTTGCCGCGGGATTCGCCAGCACGATCTTCATGCCGCTCGCCGCCTGGCTGCTCGCGTGGATCGGCTGGCGCGCCGCGGTCAGTGCGCTGGCGGTCTTTCTCGCGGCCGTCACGATTCCGGCCCACGCGCTCATCCTGCGCGCCCCTGGCGGCCACGGCCGGGGCGCGGAGGCGGACGGGCCCATCTCGACCGACGCCACGCTCGGAACGGCGCTGCGGCACGGCGTCTTCTGGGTGCTCGCGCTCGCGTTCGCGTTCGGAAGCTTCACGGTCGTGTCGCTGAACATCCACATGATTCCGTACCTCGGGCAGCACGGCTATTCTACAAGGCTCGCCGCGTCGGTCGTGGGCTGGATCGGCGGCATGCAGGTGCCGGGGCGTCTCTTGTTCGTGCCGATCACGGCCTGGCTCGGCGCGGTCTGGGTCACCGGATCGTTGTTCTTCGCCGAAGGCGCGGCGATGGCGCTGCTGGCCGCGGGCGCGCTCGGGGCGGGTCTCGCGCCAATGATCCTGCTGTTTGGCGCGGCCGCAGGGATGCTGACGCTCGCGCAGGCGACGGCGGTCGCCAACATCTGGGGACGGCGCCATTACGCCAGCATCGCCGGGGCGATGGCGATCCCCGGAAATCTTGCCCGCGCGCTCGGCCCGGTCGGGTCGACGCTCCTCTACACGTGGCTCGGCGGCTACGCGCGCCTGTTCTGGATCCTCGCCGTCGCCCTCGCGATCACCGGGGTCGCGGTGCTCGTCACCGAGCACCGCGCCGCCTCACACGCCGCGGCGCCCGCCCGGGAAACCGCCTCGGCGCTCAACGGCTAGCCGGCCTCGAGCGGCCGGTGCATCTGAACACCACGTCGGGAATCGCGGCGAGCTTCTTCGACTACGTCCGGCTCGACGGCGGCTTGATCGTGGAGCGGGTGCAGCAGACCGACGTGCTGGGCCAGATGCGGCAGCTTTATGGAAAGGCGATGGGCCTGGTCGGGCTCGGGGCTATGCTGTGGCGGCTTTAGCCGCGGACGGCGAGCATCGCCGGCGTGCCTAGTAGACTTCGCGCACCGGAACGGAGATCCGGTCGGGCAGCAGCAGCACCGTCTCGTACTTGGCCGGTACGATCGTCGCGTAGGAAACGCTCACGCTGCCGTCGCCCGGCATCTGGGGTCCGGCCGGCGAGTGGAGGGCAAAATCCATCAGGAACACATTCGGGTCGGCGCTCGGCGGAAGATGAGGCCTGAACTCGACGCTGTAGCCGACGACGCGAAACGCGCACTGTCCCCGCACATGGAGCGTGGGAATCGCCCCGAGACCCGGCGCCCGGTCGATCCAGGCCGACCATGAGGCGCAGTCATAGGGCGACTGCGCGGCGGCCGAATGCATCATCAATCCCGCGATGGCCGCGAGAAACGCGGCCGGCAGGAGCCAATAGTAACGGAGTGCGGTGATCCCCCGAAGTAGAGCGCCCACCTGCCTGCCTCCTCCGATGGTTCTCACACTCCAATAAGTACCCATTTTTGCCGATCGGAAGCCACGGCGGCGCCGAGGGTCCCGGCGCCGGAGCGCCCCGGCCCGGCGGGAATGTCCCCGGCGGCGGCGGAATGTAGGGGTGCCATGCCGGGCGGAGCGACACTGCAGGCCGGTGACATCCACCACGTGTGGGACGTCTTTCTTCTCGCGGCGATCGGAGTCGCCGGCATCGTCTACATCCTGATCTTTTGGTGCATCGTCCGGTACCGCCGGCGAAGCGAGGCCCTGCCGCCGCAATTCCACCACCACGCCGTCGTGGAGACCGCCTGCACGGTCACAGCCCTGTTGATCGTCGCCGGGCTGTTCGCGCTGTCGTACGGGGCCGAGGCGCGCATCGAGCGGTTGGATCCGCGGCCGGCGGCGACCGTGCGGGTCACCGGCTTCGACTGGTCGTGGCGGTTCGAGTACGCCGGCGGCGGGCCGACCGTGACCGGCACGCCCGAGCATCCCCCGGTCCTCGTCGTGCCGGTGGGCCGGCCCGTCCACATCCAGATTACGTCGGCGGACGTGGACCACGCGTTCTTCGTCCCGGCGTTCCTGTTCAAGCGAGACGCGATTCCCGGGCTGTTGAGCCACTTCGATCTCGTCGTGACGCGGCCGGGCATGTACCGCGGCGAGTGCGCCGAGTTCTGCGGCCTGGACCACGCCGCGATGAACTTCACCGTGTCGGCGGTGACACCGCAGGCCTACCAGCAGTGGCTGCGGGAGCGCCGCACGGCCGGCCCGCCGGGACCCGCCGCATCCGGCGTGGAGAACCCATGAGCACCGCGGCAGCCCTGCCGGTGCCCGGGCCGCGCGTCGGCCTCCTCGGCTGGCTCACGACGACGAACCACAAGCATATCGGCATTCTGTACATGACCACCACGCTCGGGTTCTTCGCCCTCGCCGGCATCATGGCGCTGCTGATCCGCGCCGACCTCACGGTGCCGAACCACCCGATCGTCGGCCGCCAGACGTACGCCGAACTGTTCACGCTGCACGGCACCGGGATGATCTTCCTCGTCATCGCGCCGTTCGGGCTCGGCCTCGCCAACTACATCCTGCCGCTGCAGATCGGCGCGCCCGACATGGCGTACCCGCGCCTCAACGCGCTGTCGTACTGGCTGTTCCTCCTCGGCGGCCTCGTCGTGATGAGCGGCCTGCTCACCCGGGACGGCGCCGCCGCCGCGGGATGGGTCGCCTACGCGCCCCTGTCGACCACCGGGAGCCCCGGTGCGGGGATGGACCTCTGGATCGTCGGCGTGCTCATGGTGAGCGCGTCGTCGATCATGACCGCGATCAATCTCATCGCCACGACCGTGCTGTACCGGGCGCCGGGCATGATCATGTGGCGGATCCCGGTTTTCTGCTGGGACATGGTCGTGACGTCGCTGATCATCCTGATGGCGTTCCCGCCGCTGGCCGCGACGCTCGCGATGCTCCTCATCGACCGGCGGCTCGGCGGCCACGCCTTCGATCCGTCGCAGGGCGGGAGCGCCGTCGTCTACCAGCATCTCTTTTGGTTCTTCGGGCACCCCGAAGTCTACGTGATGGTCCTGCCCTATTTCGGCATGATCACGGAGATCATCCCGGTCTTCTCGCGAAAGCCGGTGTTCGGGTACACCGCGTTCGTGCTGACGACGCTCGCGATCGCCGGGCTGTCGATGGCGGTGTGGGCCCACCACATGTTCACGACCGGAGCGGTCGTCAACCCGTTCTTCTCCGCGATGTCGCTGCTGATCGCCGTGCCGACCGGGATCAAGTACGTCAACTGGATCGGCACGATGTGGCGCGGCGCGATCGTGTTCCCCACGGCGATGCTGTTTGCCGTCGGGTTTCTGCTCAACTTCCTGATCGGCGGGGTGACCGGCGTCATGATCGCGTCGCCGCCGATCGACTTCTGGGCGGAGGACACCTACTTTATCGTCGCCCACATGCACTACGTGCTCGGCGGCGGCAGCCTGTTCGCGCTCTTCGCGGCCGTCTACTACTGGTTCCCGAAGATCACCGGCGTGATGCTGCGCGAACGCTGGGGCCGTCTCCAGTTCTGGCTCGTCTTCGTGGGCTTCAACGCCACGTTCTGGCCGATGCACCTGCTCGGGCTGTGGGGCATGCAGCGGCGCGTCGTGACGTACCCGGATCTCCCCGGCTGGCACGCCATGAACCTCATCGCGAGCCTTGGGTCCGCCGTGCTCGGCCTGGGTGTCCTCGTCTTCCTCTGGAACCTGTGGGTGTCGCTCCGCGATCGGGTCCCGGCCGGGCCCGATCCGTGGGGCGGATACACGCTCGAATGGGCCACCACTTCGCCCCCGCCCGAGTTCAACTTCGAGACCCTTCCGCCCATTCACTCAGAGCGGCCGGTGTTCGATCTGCGTCGTTCCCGGAACGCGCCGTGAACACGACGCAGGGGATCCTGCTCGGCTCCGCGGCCTTTGCGCTCGTGGTCGGCGCGATCTACTGGTTCGTGAGTTACGAGAGCGCCGGCGCCCTCATGCTGCTCACGATGGCGGTGGGACTCGCGCTCGCCGCGGCGTACCTGGCGCTCCTCCGCCGCCGGGCGTCGCTCGCCGCGGATCAACGCGACGTGCGTCCGTCCGACGCGCGCGATGAAGCCGTCGGGGTCTTCGCCTCGCACAGCGTGTGGCCGCCGGTGCTGGCCCTCGGCTGCGCGGTGGGCCTGACCGGACTGATCTACGGCTGGTGGCTCGCCGTCCTCGGCGCCGCCGGCGTGACCGCGGCGCTCGTCGGGTTGGTGCGCGACGACCGCGCGGCGCGGTCGAGGTGATCGGCGAGGCGGCGGTCTTCCGCGGCCCACGCGGCCGCGACGAGCAGCAGCGCGGCGATCACGGGGAGGCCGCCCCCCAGCCACATGATGATCCCGCCGGTCTGCTGGTCGGCCAACGCTGAGGTGCCCCGGACCGCGGCCGTCACGGCGTAGTGCGGGTAGAGCACGTGCCGCGACGAGAAGATCGCCAACCCCACGAGGGACTGCACCGGCAGCGCCGCCGCCAGATAGAGCAGGCGCAGCCCGTAGCCGAGACGCCAGCGCGACGGCTCGAGTCCCACGACCGGATACCAAAAGACCAGCGCGGCCGACAGGTACAACGCGTGCTCCAGAACGTGCACGGCGGGACGCTCGAGCGCGGCTTCATACAGCGGCGTAAAGTGCGACCCGGCCAGCACCGCGGCGTACACCGCCCACGCCCCGGGCGGCCATGTCAGCGCCTCGACGAAGCGGCTGTGGGACAGCCGCGCGGCCGCGGCCTCGAGCCCGCGCACGCCGCTCTGGCGGGCGAGCCGAAGCGGCGTCCCGACCAGCAGCAGCGGAGCGGCGACCAGCATCAGGAGCAGGTGCTGCGCCATGTGGGCGCTGAGAAACCACGCGGAGAGGCCGTCGAGCGGCGGGCCGAGCGCGGCGGCGCCGGCGGCGACCCCGAGGGCGAACGCGGCGGCGCGAAGCGGCGGAAACGGCCGCGACGCATGGCGGCGGTTGTACCGCCGGATGCCGGCGCCGTACAAGGCGAGGATGCCGGCCGCGAGCACAAACGGCGCCGCGGCGCTCACTCTTCCTCGTCCTCCACGACGTAGCCGCCGCCGGGCCCGCGGCGCACCACGTGCCAGGCCGGGACCGGACGCCCCTCCGCGGCCTTGAGTTCCCGGCACACGACGTAGGTGACCCATCCCGCGACCAGCGGAGCGATCAGCACCACGCCGCGCAGCACCTGGGTCACAACCTCCACGGGCACGCCGAAGAACCGCGCCATCACGTCGTTGCTGCCCGCCAGCGTCAGCAGCACCACAAACGTGAGCGCGGCCGCCCCGACCCCGCTGCGGCGCGGCGCGGCGCGGGCGCGGTCGAGGAAGTGGTGGACTTCGCGGTCGCCCGTCAGCCGCTGCTCGATGAACGGCCAGAGCGCGTATATCGTGATCAGCAGTCCCGGCACCAGCACGCCCGGAAAGAACGGCTCCGGGATCGTGTGCCCGAACCCGCGCAGTTCCCAGTTGGGCATGAGGCGCAGCGCGCCTTCGAGCCAGCCGATGTACCAGTCCGGCTGCGCGGGCGAGCTCACCGTGGTCGGATCGTACGGGCCGTACAGCCACACCGGGTTGATCTGGACGAGGCCCCCAAGCGCCGCCAGCACCGCGAAGACGGCCAGCCCGAGCCCCGCCGACTTCATCGCGTAGTTCGGCCACAGCGGCGACCCGACCACCGTGTCCTCGGTCCGGCCGGGCGCGCGGAACTGCGTGTGCTTCTGATGCCAGATGATCGCGAGATGCGCGCCGAGCGCGGCGAGGATGAGGCCCTGGAGCAGCATGATGTGCAGCGCGAGCAGCCGGCCGATCGTCACCGGCGCGGGAAACTCTCCGCCGAAGAACAGGAACGCCGCCCAGGTGCCGACGACCGGAATCGACAGCAGCACCGAGTACGCGATCCGGATGCCCGTGCCCGAGAGCAGGTCGTCGGGCAGCGAGTAGCCGGTGAAGCCCGCGCCCATCGCGAGCAGCACGAGGCTCGTGCCGATCAGCCAGTTGATCTCGCGCGGCCGCCGGAACGCGCCGGTGAAGAAGACCCGCAGCGCGTGCGCGACGATCGCGGCGACGAAGACGAGCGCGGCCCAGTGGTGGATCTGCCGCATCACGAGTCCGGAACGCACGTCAAACGACAGCCCCAGCACGCTCGCGTAGGCCGCCGACATCCGCTCCCCGCGCAGCGGCGCGTAGGAGCCCTGATAGACGACGTCCTCGCCCGACGCGGTGAAGAAAAACGTCAGAAAGATCCCCGTCACGAGCAGCGCGAGGTAGGCGTACAGCGCCACCTCGCCGAGCATGAACGCCCAGTGGTCCGGGAACGCCTTGCGCAGCGCCTTGCGCGCGAACGACGCCGCGCCGAGGCGGTCGTCGAGCCACAGCACCAGCCGGCGGATCATGAGAGCTCCCAGAATCCCGGGCCGACCGGCGCGGAAAAGTCGCCGGTCGCGCGCAGGTACCCGTCCTCGTCGATCCGCAGCGGCAGCTGCGGCAGCGCCCGGGTCGTGGGCCCGAATATCGGCGCCGCCCCGCGCAGCACGTCGAATGTGGACTGGTGGCACGGACACAGCAGCTGGTGGGCCGCGGCGCGGTAGAGTCCGACGGGACAGCCCGCGTGCGTGCAGAGCTTCGAGAAGGCCACGTGGCCCTTCGGCGCCCAGGTGCCGCGCCCGGGCGGCAGTGCAAGCTGCGCCGGATCCACCCGGATCAACAGCGCCTGCGACACGGGCGACCCGCCGTGCCCCTCCGGGAACACGGTGATCACCGATCCCACGGCGAGCTGGCCGTCGCGAATGCGGTGCCCTTCGCCGTCGATGAGAAACGTTCCGGGCTGCCATTCGGTGTGGAACATCGAACGGCCGGGGCGCGGACCCAGCGAGCGGATCGGAAAGAACACGACCAGCACGAGCGCCGCGAGCGCGCCGAGCAGCAGGCGTCCAAGAGTCCGCCTCCCGGTGAGCTGCTCTTCCCCGCGCTCGAGCGCCGACGTCGCGGCCGCGCGCACCGCCGGCGGGGACGGCTCGGTCTCGCGGACGTCGGTCACTTCCTCCTGTGGAAGAAGACGCAGCGCCCACGCGATCACCGCGGCGCCGAGCGCGCCTAACGAGACCGCGAGCAGCGTCCCTTCCAGCTGCGGCTGGCCTCCGGCGGCGTAGACGAGGACGAGGGCGAGGCTGCCGCAGATCGACAAGGCCAGCATGCCGGCGATCGGCCGCTCGACCGGGCGCATTACGTCGTCGTCCCGATGAAGCGGATGATCACGACCAGGCCGGCGAACCCGACGAGCCAGGCGATGAACCCCTCCGCCACGGGCCCGAGGTGCCCCAGGCTGAGCCCGCCCGGATCCGCCGGGGTCCGCAGCAGCAAGACGTAGCGAACCAGTGAATTCAGGTCGTGCTGGTCGATGACCCCGACGTCGAACCGCGGCATCGGGTTGGGGCCGATGCGCACGGCCTCGGCGACCTGGAGCGGGGTCGCCTCGTAGAGATCGGGCGCGTCCGCGCCCTCGCCCACCGCGGCGCCCTGGCCGGCCGTACCGTGGCACGGCGCGCAGTTCGCCGCGAAGATCTGCTGCCCGCGCGTGAGGTCGCCGCCGGCCGGGTACACGGCCGGGATCGGCGGGCCCCCCGGCGCGAGCGACGTCACAAACACCACGAGCGCGTCGATGTCGGGGCGCGTCCACGCCGACGCCCGGCGCACCATCGGCTGCTGCGGATCCGCGAGCGGCATCCGGCCGGTCGAGAGCGCGAAGTCCACCGCGGCCGCGCCGATGCCCCGGAGCGTCACGCCGTCGTCCGTGCCCTGCCCCGTCACGCCGTGGCAGGATGCACAGTGGAGCGCGTAGAGATCGGCGCCTCGCCGCACATCCCCGCTCGCGGCGGAGGCGGGCGTCGACGGCGGCGGCGAGGGCGTCTGGGCCCGCGAGCGGGCGGCCGCCACGACGGTCGCCCCCAACACCACCATCACGGCGGCCACCGTGACGGTGCGCCGGCTCATCGGATGAGCCAGATCGTGGAGAACACCGCGATCCATACGGCGTCGACGAAGTGCCAGTAATAAATCACCGCGTCGGGTCCGCCGGTCCCGCCGCCGGGATCCAGCGCGCGATAGGCGCCGCCCGCGACTTTGACCGCCAACCCCAACAACAGAATGATGCCCACGACCATGTGGAGCGCGTGAAAGCCGGTCAGGGTGAAAAAGATCGTGCCGTACGCGTGCGACGCGACGGTGAAGCCCGCGCTCAGCCAGTCGTGCAGCTTGAGGCCAAGAAACACGAGCCCCATCACGGCGGTCAGGACCAAGCGGCGGACGGCCGCGGCGCGATGCCCGGCGCGCAGCGCGTGGGCGGCCAGATGCGCGGGGATGCTCGAGCCGAGCAGAATCGCCGTCGCGAGCCCCATTTCGGCGAGGTCGAGGTGCACCCCGGCCGGCGGCCAGACGACCGCTTCACCGCGGAGCGTAAAGTACGCGCCGAACAGCGCCCCGAAGAACATCGTCTCGGACGCGATGAACAGCACCATGCCCAGCACGAGCGGGGCCGGGTGCGTCGCACCCGGGCGGGCGGCGGTCTGCGCGATCATCTCCGGCCGTTCTTTCCGTCCGTGCGCGGCCGTGTCCTCCGGTGTGAGAAGTCGGCGCACAGCGCAGGGGCAAGTCGCGGCCGCGTGCAACCTTGGGGGTCGGAGGTGGACACTTGGAGCCGCGCCCCTGGCACCGGTTCTACGCCGACGACGTTCCCCACGATATCGCTCTTCCCGACGCGCCCCTGCACGCGTTTCTCCGGGCGAGCGCCGCGCGCCATCCCGGCCGGGCCGCCGTCATCCTGAGCGGCCCCGGGTTCCACTCGGCGCTGTCCTACCGCGCGCTCGATCGCGCGACCGACCGGTTCGGCGGAGGCCTGCGCGCGCTGGGCCTCCGCCGCGGAGACCGCCTCGCGATCGCGCTGGCCAACCTGCCGCAGTATCCCATCGCGCTCTACGGCGCGTTCAAGGCGGGCGTCACCGTCGTCCAGGTCAATCCGCTGTATCGCGGCGAGGACCTCGCGTTCCTCCTGCGCGACTCGCAGGCGAAAGCCCTCGTGACGCTCACCCGCCTCTATCCGAACGTGGCGGCGGTGCGCGACCGGACGGCGCTCGAGCACATCATCCTGACCAAGGTGTCGGACTACTTCCCGCCGCTGTGGCGCGCGCTCTATCGCGTGGCGCGGGAGCGGCGCGAGGGCGACGCGATGCCGCGCGGGGCCGGCCTCGTCCCGTGGGGCCGGATGATGCGGCGGCACGCGCTTCCGCCGTCCGAAGGCGCCGGGCCCGAAGACCTCGCCGTCTTACAATATACCGGCGGCACGACGGGACGTCCCCGCGGCGCGATGCTGACGCACCGCAACCTCGCCGTGAACGCCGCGCAGGGGCTCGCCTGGTTCCGCGGCCTCAGGGAGGGCGAGGAGTGCTTCCTCGTCGTCGTGCCGCTGTTCCACGTCTACGGCCTGCTCGTACTGAACGCCGGCATCCGGCTCGCCGCGACCCAACTGATGGTGCTGATGCGCATGTTCGAGGCCCGCCTTGTGGCCGAGCAGGTGCCGCGGTGGCGCCCCACGGTCTTCCCCGGCGTGCCGGCGATGTACGCGGCGATCAACCAGCTCAAGGACGTCGCGCGCCACGATCTCCACTCGATCCGGTACTGCCTCTCCGGCGCCGCGGGGCTGCCGGCGGAAGTGGCGCGGCGGTTCGAGGAGCTGACCGGCGGCCGCGTGGCCGAGGGGTACGGCCTCACCGAAGCCGGGCCGCTCGTGGCGGCGAACCCGATCTGGGAAGGCGGGGTGCGCAAGCCCGGCAGCATCGGCATACCGGTCCCCGGCACCGACGTGCGGATCGTCGATCTCGAAGGGGGCGTGCGCGATCTGCCGGCGGGCGAGGCCGGAGAGCTGATCGTGCGCGGGCCCCAGATCATGCAGGGGTTCTGGAACGCGCCGGCCGACACGGCCACGTCGCTGCGCGGCGGCTGGCTCTACACCGGCGACGTGGCGCGCACCGACGCCGACGGATTTCTCTTCATCGAGGACCGCAAGAAGGACATGATCGAGGTCGGCGGGCTCAAGGTCTACCCGCGCGAGATCGAGGACCTGCTGCTCGAACACCCGCTGGTCCGCGACGCCGCGGTCATCGGCGTGCCCCACCAGCTGCGGGGAGAGACGATCGTGGCCTACGTCACACTGCGGACCCCCGGCGGGGACGCCGTGCCGGCGCGCCGCCAGATCCGCGACTGGCTGCGGGAGCGGCTGCCGTCCTACAAGCTGCCCCGGCGCATCGAAATCGTCGACGCGATCCCGAAGACCCTCATCGGCAAGCCGCTGCGGCGCGTGCTGCGGGAGACCGCCGCCGCGGCCGCACCGCCCGAGGACGGATCGGAAGGTTAAGCTCGGCCCGCGCCCCGATGACACGTTATCTCGCCTACCGGATCGTCGCGATGCTTCCGATCGTGATCGGGGTCACGTTGATCGTTTTCGTCGTCGGGCGCCTCGCGCCGGGCGATCCCGTGCAGATCCTCTTCGGCGACATCAGCAACCCCACGGTAGAAGCGCGCGCGCGGGCGCAGTTGGGGCTCGATCAGCCGCTGCCTGTGCAGTACGCCCGGTTCCTCAAAGGCCTGGCCCGTCTCGACTTCGGCACCTCGTACGTCTATCGCGGCGTCCGCGTCAGCGCGATCATCGGGCAGGCGCTGCCGATCAGCCTGGCCCTCGGCACCCTCGCCCTGGTCGTCGCGGTCCTCGTGGGCGTTCCGCTTGGCCTGGCCGCGGCGCTGCACCGGCGGTCCGTCCTCGACCAGGGCGTCCGGCTGCTCACCCTGCTCGGCGTGGCGGTGCCCTTCTTCGTCGTCGCCATCGGCCTCGTGCTGCTGTTCTCGCTGCGCCTGCGTTGGCTGCCGGTGTCCGGCTGGGGAACGCCGGCGCACCTGGTGCTGCCGATCGTGGTCCTGATGCTGCGGCCGATGGCGTACATCACCCGCATCACGCGGCTCGCCGTGCTGCAGACGCTCGGCCAGGACTACATCCGCACCGCGCGCGCGAAGGGACTCCCGGTCGCGGCGATCACCGTCCGCCACGCGCTGCGCAACGCCGCCATCACCATCACGACGACGGTGGGGCTCGCCCTCAGCCTGGCGTTCACCGGCGCCTTCGTCACGGAGATCATCTTCGGGATCCCCGGCATGGGCCGGGCGACGGTCACCGCCGTGTTCCAGCGCGACTACCCCGTCATTCAGGCGGTGGTGCTACTGTACACCGCGCTCTTTCTGCTGCTGAATCTCGCGATGGACCTCGCGTACGCCGCGCTCGACCCGCGGATCCGGTACACGTGAGCGGGGCGGCCGCGGTATGGAAGGACCGCGCGACGGTCGCCGCGCTCGTCACCGTGGCGCTCCTCCTCGCGGGCGCGATCATGATCCCGTATACGACGCACATCCCCTACGACGTCCAGGATCTGTCGCAGACCCTGCAGGGGCCGAGTGTCCAGCACTGGTTCGGCACCGATCAGTACGGGCGCGACCTGCTGACGCGGGTCGCCTACGGCGGCCGGATCTCGTTTGCGATCAGCGGCACGGCCGTGCTCGCGCACACGGTCATCGGCACGGCCGGCGGGATGCTGGCGGGGTTTCTCGGCGGGACCGCGGACGGCGTGCTGATGCGGGTCACGGACGTGTTCCTGGCCTTCCCGCCGATCCTCTTCCTCATTCTCATCACCGGGGTGCTCGGCCCGAGCCTGCTGAACATCATCATCGCGTTGTCGCTGGTCGGCTGGGCCGGCATGGCGCGCCAGGTGCGCGCGGAGGCCCTCACGCTGCGCGGCCAGGAGTTCATCGACGCGGCGCGCGCGCTCGGCGCGACCGACCGGCGCATCCTGATGCGGCACGTCCTGATCAACCTGCTCACGATCGCGCTGGTGCGCGCGTCGCTCGATATCGGCCCCGTGATTCTCTCCGAGGCGACGCTCTCGTTTCTGGGCATCGGCATCCAGCCGCCGATGCCGTCGTGGGGCGTGATGATCGCGGAGGGCCTGCCGAGATTGCGGAGCGAGCCGTATCTGGCCTTGATCCCGAGCGTCGTCCTGTCGCTCGCAATCCTGTCGCTGACGTTCGCGGGCGAAGGCATCGCGGAGGCGCTCGACCCGCGGTCGCGGAGCCGGTGAGCCCCGCGCCGTGAGCCTCAGCGACCGCGCGCGGCGACCCCTTCCCACACCGCCGGCATCACTTCATTTAAGAGCATCGGAATCTGCTCGTCGTAGTTGAACGCGCCGAGACGCACGGAGATGCGCCGGGCGCCGGCGTCCCAGTAGCGTAAGATCCCGTCCGCCACCTGCCGCGGCGGCCCGAACACGAGACGGTCGAAGCTGCGCGGACCGTACGTGTCGGGCCAGTACCGGCGCACGTAGTCCTCCGCTTCCTGCCGGGCCTTCACGGGATCGGGCTGGATGTTGACGAGGCTGCCGCACGCCACGGAAAAGTCCGAGAGATCCTTTCCCTCCCGCGCCGCGAGTTCGCCGAGCCGTGCGCGCAGCGCGCGGAACTGGTCCGGGGTGAGGCCGGTCGGATGCCAGCCGTCGAAGTGGCGCAGCGCGCGGAGCAGCATGCGGTCCCGGAGCGCCGGTTCGGCCTCGGGATCCGGCGCGTTGGCGAGATAGATCGGCGGGTGCGCCTGTACCGGCTTGGGGAGCGCCGTCACGTCCTCGAACCGGTGGTAGCGCCCGGCCACGGTGACGTGATCCTCGCGCCAGAGCCGGCGTACCACCTCGACCGCCTCGAGGAGGCGCGCCACCCGCTCCTCGCGGCGGATCCCGTAGGGACGGATCTCACGCTCGTCGCCGCCGCCGATGCACGCCGACAGCTCCATGCGGCCCTTGCTGATGACATCCAGGCTGGCCCACTGGATCGCGAATAGAATCGGATCGCGCAGCACGAGCGTGGATAGGCAGCCCACGTTGAGCCGGAGGACCGACGTCCGCGCCGCGAGCGCGCCGAGGAGCGCCACCACCTCGACGCGCGGCTTCTCCAGCAGATTGTCGCCGACGCTCAGGGCGGCGAACTGCCCCGAGGCGTCGGCGGCCTCCGCGGCGCCGAGCAGCTGGTCCACGGTGAGAAACCCGAGGACGACCGCCCGGTTCGGCAGACTCAGCGCGAACGCCGTCCGCTCCGGCTCCCCCATCCTCCGCGGCCGGCCTACTTGACGATCGCGGCCGTGTTGAGGTGCTCCAAGAACCCGAGCCCGTACGCGGTAAACGTCAGGTTGTGCACGTACGGCTTCAAGAGAATGGCCTCGCGCACGTAATAGATCGGAACGACGCCCACGTCGTCGACGATGAGAAACTTCTCGACGGCGCCCATCTGCTTGAGCATGCCGGCGCGGGTCGGCTGGCGGTTCGCCGCGGCGACCATCTTGTCGTAGGCGGGGCTGTTGTAGCCGGAAAAGTGGATGAACGGCCCCTTCGAGACAAACAGGGCGTAGAGATAATCGTTCGGATCGGCGATGTCCGCGGTCCAGCCGGTGACGGCCGAGAACGCGGTGCGGGACTTGAGGTCGCTCCGCCACTTCGCGATGTCGAGCAGCTGGACTCGGGTCTCGATGCCGAGGTTCTGATGGATCATCGCCGCGACCGCCTGGGCCGCCTGCGACGGCCCGTAGCCCCGCGGGTTCGGTCCGAGCACGAGCGGCGGCAGCCCGCGCCCCTGCGGATAGCCGGCCTCGGCGAGCGTGGCGCGCGCCTTTGCCGGATCGTAGGGGATCGCCGCCAGCGGATGGTAGCCGGGCACCTGCGGCGGAAGGATGCCCGTCGCCGGCGTGAACAGGCCCGCGAAGATGGCGCGCACGAGGACCGGACGGTTGATGGCGTAGGCGATCGCCCGGCGCACGCGGACGTCCTTGAACGGCGCGTACGCGAACTGGTTCAGCGCGAGAAAGACCGTGGACGCCCGGTCGTACTCGACGACCTGACGGCCGAGGGTGGCGTCGCGCTTCAGCCGCGTGTAGTCGGTGCCGGGCACCTGGGTGATGTCGAGCTCGCCCGCCTCGTATTTCGCGACGTCGGTCGTGGGATCCGGCACGATCTCCAGCACGACCCGTTGGATCTTCGGCGCGCCCTCGAAGTATCCGGGATTCGCGGTGAGCACGATCTGGTTGCGCAGCGACCACTCGGTGATCGTGTACGGCCCCGTCCCGTTGGCGTGCGTGGTACCCCAGTTCTCTCCGCCGGCCTCCACCGACTCCCGCGAGACGATGCCGGAGGCGACGTGCGCGAGCCGCACCAGAATGTCGCCCTGCGTGGGATCCACGGTGATGTCCACGTGCGCCGGGTCGACGACCTTGACGCCGCTCAGCCCCGTGGCCTTGCCGGCCTGCTCCTCGGCGTACCCGACGATCGGCGCGACCAGCAGGTCGGCGTTCGGCGAGTCGACCTTCGGATTGGCGAGGCGGTCCAGCGTGTACTTCACGTCGGTCGCCGTCACCGGCTTGCCGTTCTGGAATTTGAGGCCGTCGCGCAGCGTGAAGTGGAACGTCCTGCCGTCGGGCGACACAGTCCACGACTTCGCGGCCAGCAGCTTCAGCCCGCCGCGGCTGTCGAGGTCCAGGAGCGGGCTGTACACGTCTTGCAGGAGCGCGGTGCCGGTCGGATCGTCGGTCAGCGCCGGATCGAGCGTCGTAGGATCGGCTTGGATGGCGACCCGCAGCGTGGCGCCGGCCTGCGCCGCCGCTCTGGTGGATGGAAAGCCGAACGCTACTACGAGGAGCGCCGTAAGTGCCCATGCGAGGTGCCGTACCATCCTCTGACCTCCCTGATCGGTGATGACTGGCCTGGCCGCCGTGGCTGACTACTCCGAGGACATCGGGATGCCGAGCCGCGCCGCCGCGGCGGGCGCCGTGCGAAGGCGCTCGGCCCCGGCGACGAGGTCGTCCACGATCGCCTCCGCGATCACGCGGCCCTTCTCCGCGGTGGCGAGGGTCGCGTCACCGTAGACGCCGGTGTCGGAGTGGCCCGGCCCCGGCTCGCGGTGGTACATCGGCGGCACGAAGACGCCGCGCGAATCGGGGCGATCCGGAATCTCGCGGGCGAGCTTGTCCGTCCGCACGACGTCCGGGGCGATCGCGAGCAGCAGAGAGGTCTCATGCTCGTCGCCGTGGCTGCCGCGCGGCTGCTGGAGAAGTCCGGTCGTCCGCTGCGCCCCGAGGTCGCCGATCCGGGTCACCGCAACGAGCAATCGGTGCACGCGGTCGAGGTCGCGCGCCACGATCTCCAGCACGGGATACGTCGACACGCCGGTGTTCAGAAACAAAAAACGTCTCGGTCCGTGCCGGTGGAGCGAGAGGACGAGCTCGGTCATCATCGCCTGAAAGGTGGACGCTTCGAGGTGCGTGCTGCCGGGGAACGGTGAGAAATGCGGAAAGTAGCCGTAGACGACGGTCGGCATGACGACGACGGGGACGCGCTCGGCGAGCCGGCGTGCGAGATAGTCCGCCATGATGCGGTCGGTGCCGAGCGGGAGATGCGGCCCGTGTTCCTTGGCGCCCGCGCCGACGGGGATGACGACGAGGGGATCCGCCCGCAAGAGAGGCTCAGCTTCGGTCCACGTCAGCCGTTCGAGATAGACTCCGCGGAGCGGTTCCGTCAAGCCGGCGTCTCCGGATGAAGAAGTGTGGGGCGGATCGCGCGTCCTTCACGTTCCGCGCACCGCCCGCACATCCTGCCGGGGCGTCAACATTATGGCGGCCGGTCTTTCAGCCGGCGGCACGGTCGAGTGGCGGTCTACCGCGCGTCGCGGCCGGTGGCGGGCTCGGGGTGGATGCTGACCTTGACGCCGTGCCGGAACTCCTCCCGTACCCGCAGCTCCAGCTCCTCGGTGATGTCGTGGACGCGCGTGACCGACAGGTCGGGCTGCAGTGTGCAGTGCACCGTGGCGAGGAGCGCCCGTCCGATCTGGTGGACCTCGACCGAATGGCAGTTCACGACGCCCGGCAGCTTCCGCGCGATCTCGAGAATACGCCGCTCCAGCTGCGCCCGGATCCGCGTCGCTTCCCGCGCGGTTTCAACCCGCCGGGGAAGCGGCTCGATGTGGACGTTCACTTCGTCGATTTCCGGCAGCGCGCTCCGGATCGCGCGCTCGAGGTCGGAGGCGCGGTCGTGCGCCGCCGTGAACCGGATGTTCGGATCGACCTCCAGGTCCAGGTCGACTTTGATCCGGCCGCGCGTCTCGAACACCGTCACGTCGTGGATCTGGAAGTTCTCCCGATGCGCGATCGACCGCACCCGCTGCACGAGATCGCGGCGCGAGGGGACGTCCGGCACCGCGTCGGCGACGACGTCGGCGGCCGGATAGAGCTCGTGGATCGCTCCCTCCACCCGGTCGACGACGGACTGCGCGTGCTCGAACGGGATGTTGCTCTCGAGAACAAGCCGCAGGTCGGCGAAGAGGCGGTTGCCGCTCTGCCGGACGCGCACGCGCTCGACCTCGAGCACGCCGGGGACCTTCGCCGCCGCGTCCGCGATGCGCTCGGGCACGCCCTCGGGCGCGGCGTCCATCAGCGCGCCGACCGTGCGGTTGCCGAGCCGCGTCCCCACGTACAGCGTGACGCCGGCCACGACCAGCGCGGCCAGGGGATCGGCGTTCGCCAGCCACGGCAGCCGGGCGGTGGCGCCGACCGACACGAGCACAAGCCCGAGCACCACCGCGCCCGTGCTCCAGACGTCCGTCGAGAAATGCAGCGCGTCCGCCTCGAGGGCCTGGCTGCGGTACTGGATCGCGACCCGCCACAGCGCGCGGGAGCGGAACGTGTCGATCAGAATCGACAGCGCCAGCACGGCGAACGCCCACGCCGACGTCGCGACGTGCGACCCGCTGAAGAACAGCCGGCGGATCGCCTCGACAACAATCCAGACGCTCGTCACCGCCAGCAGACCGGTCTCGACGAACGCGGACAGATGCTCCACCTTGCCGTGCCCGAACGGATGCTCGGGGTCCGCCGGCTTGTCCGCGACGCGCACGGACGTGTAGGTGATCACCGCGGCGACGAGATCGAGTGCGGAGTGCGCCGCCTCGGAGAGAATGCCGAGGCTGCCGGTGAGAAACCCGACGGTCGCCTTCAGCGTCGTCAGCAGCGCCGCGGCGGCCACGGACGACAGGGCCACCGCGTATTTTTGCCGGGCGGGAATTCCGGTGAGGGGCGGCGTTCGGCGCTAACCTCTCGACGTCATCGCGTCATCGAAGGACGTGAACGCGTTCGGGCGGCCAGTAGATCAGGATCGCTTCGCCGACGAGATTGTGGTCGGGCACGAAGCCGAACGCGCGGCTGTCCTCGCTGTTGCCGCGGTTGTCGCCGAGCACGAACACCTCGTGCGCCGGGACCATGGCGGGGCCGTATTCGCCCGCGGTGGTGACGCGGAGATAGCCCTCGGGGAGCATCCGGCCGTTGACATAGACGTGGTTCGCGCGGATCTGGACGCGCTGGCCCGAGACCGCGACGACGCGCTTGATGTAGTTGCGCGAGGGATCTGTCGGCGGCTTCAGGACGACGATTTCGCCGGCCCTCGGGGTCCGGAAACGGTAGATGAACTTGTTGACGAGCACGCGGTCGTGGGGCAGCAGGTTCGGCTCCATCGAATACTGCTCGACCTGGAACGCCTGCGCCACCGAGATCATCACGAACTGCGCGAGCACGAACGCAACGACCAGGGTCTTGAGAAAGTCGAAGATGCTGCGGCGGGTGTCGCGAATATTCATGTCCTGCCTCAACTGCCTCCGAATGATGGGCGACCGGTGGTTCGGCCTGCCGGATGGCGGAGGGGGTGGGATTTGAACCCACGAGGCGGTTGCCCGCCTACACGCTCTCCAGGCGTGCCGATTCGGCCAAGCTCTCGCACCCCTCCCGAGCGTCCCCCATTATAACATCAGTCGCGGGGTCACGATCGGGGACGACGGCCGCCGCCGGCCGCTCACCGACGAATGCAATCGGATCGCGCCCCGCGCGGTTTACGCGCAGCGTGAACACGTCGGGCCGGCCGTAGTGGCCCGCCACGTCGAGGCGCCGGCGCGCCCCGCCGACCACTGCGGGGTCGCAGTCCGCATACAAGATGCCGCGGTCGGCGCGCAGCGGGCCCGCCACCACCGTGCCGTCGATCGGGCTGACGATCACCGAGTCGCCGGTGTTGAGCCAGCCGTCCTTCGTCTTCAGTTCGCTCCGGCCGGGGAGATCGGCCGGCACGTCGTCGATGTGGACGGCGCTGCCGCATCCAAGCACCCAGCAGCGGCCCTCGAAGGCGATGTGGCGCATCGAAGCCACCCAGCGATCGCCGAAGGCCCATGTCGGCGCGACGTAGACCTCCACCCCCTGCGCGAAGAGCGTGTACCGCGCCAGCGGCATGTAATTTTCCCAGCAGATGAGCGCACCGAGCCGTCCCGACGGCGAATCCACCACTCGCAGCCCTGACCCGTCCCCGGGCGCCCACACGGTCCGCTCGCCGTCGGTGGGGACGAGCTTGCGGTGCCGGTTCGCAATCGCCCCGTCGGGACCGATAATCACGACCGTGTTGTAGATCGTGCCGCGGCTGAACGTATCACGCTCGTCGATGCCGCAGACCACGGTCACGCCGTGCCGGCGTGCGCTTTCGCGAAGCGGGCGCAAATGGTCGGCGGACAGATCGACCGCGTTGTCGAGCAGCCGGCCGTACAAGGTGTCGAGGAACGCGCGATGCTCGAAGCCGCGAAGATGCCCCACCCACAGCGGATACCCCGGAATGAATGTCTCCGGAAACGCGATCAGTTTAGCGCCCTGCCGGGCCGCCTCCTCGACGAACTTGACGGCGCGGGCGATGGTCGCGTCGCGATCCAGCAAAACGGGCGGGTGCTGAACGACCGCCACCCGGTGACTCTCCCCCGCCGGAGCGCTCATCGGCGTATCCCTCCCCCATGAACCTTGGGGGCATCACCCCAACCGGGATGATGCCCCCTGGTGCGACGCGCGAACGGCGAGCCTTAGGTGGCCCGGGAGGCCGCCTTGAGGATCGCCCGCTTGGTATAGACCGACGCGAGGTGGGCGCGAAACTCGCTCGACGCGTAGAGATCCGCCTGCACGTCCGCGCCGTCGGCCGCGTGCGCCGCGGCGTCCGCGACGGTCTTTTCGTCGAGGGCTTTACCCACCAGCGCCTTCTCCACGGCGGAGGCGCGATACGCCTTTCCCGCGACGCCGTTGACGCCGATCGCGGCCTTCTGGCACTTGCCGCCGCTCATCTGCAGCACCACGGCCACGCCGACGACCGCGTACCCGCTGGCGGGATGCGGGTGCTTGAGGTACGCGGTCGCGGTGCCTTTGCCGGTCGCCGGCACGCGGACCTCGGTGATGATCTCGGTCGGCTGGAGCGCCGTCGTCAGCATCTCGACGAAGAAGTCCTTGGCGGGAATCGTGCGGTTGCCCTTCGGTCCGGTCGCGACGATCTCGGCCTCGAGGGCGAGGATGGCGCCGGGATAATCGGCCGCCGGATCCGCGTGCGCGAGGCTGCCGCCGATCGTGCCGCGGTTGCGGACCTGCATGTCGCCGATCACCGCCGCGGTCTCCGGCAGCAGCGGGCACTGCTTCTGCAGCGCCTCGCTCTGCTCGACGGCGTCGTGGGTGACGAGGGCGCCGATCGTGATCGTGGACCCCTTGGCCTCGATCTTGTCCAGCCCGGCGATGCGGCCGATGTCCACGACCACCTTGGGCTGGGCCAGCCGGAACTTCATGATCGGCAAAAGGCTGTGGCCGCCGGCCAGCAGCTTGGCGTCGTCGCCGTGCCGCTCCAGGAGGCCGATCGCTTCCTTCACGGTGGACGGCGCGTGGTACTCGAACGGCGCGGGAATCATCGGGCCTTCACCTCCGCCTTCTTGGCTGCTTTCTTGGGGGACTGCTTGTGGATGGCGGTCCAGATCCGCTCGGGCGTGAGCGGCATGTCGATGTGAGTGACCCCGAACGACCGCAGGGCGTCCAGGACGGCGTTGACGACCGCGGGGGTGCTCGCGATGGTGCCGGTCTCGCCGACGCCCTTCACCCCGATCGGGTTGTGCGGCGACGGCGTCTCGGTGCGGCCGGTGACGAAGCGCGGAAACATCCGCGCCCGCGGCACGGCGTAGTCCGCCATCGAGCCGGTGAGCAGCTGGCCCTCCGCGCTGTAGGCCGCGGCCTCGTGGAGGGCCTGCGCGACGCCCTGTACGATCCCGCCGTGCACCTGGCCGTCCACGATCAGCGGGTTGATGACCCGGCCGCAGTCGTCCACCGCGACGTACCGCCGCAGCTCGACCTGCCCCGTGTCGGCGTCGACTTTCACCGCGGCCGCGTGCGTGCCGAACGGGAACGTGAAGTTCGTCGGATCGTAGTACGCGGACGCCTCGAGCGACGGCTCCACGCCGGCGGGCAGGCTCCAGGCCAGGTACGCCTGCAGGGTGACCTCCTGGATCGTCTTCGAGCGATCCGGGCTGCCGCGGACCGAGAAGCGGCCCTGTTCGAACGTCAGATCTCCTTCCGCGGCCTCCAGCATGTGCGCGGCGATCTTCGCCGCCTTATCCCGCACCCGCTGCGCGGCAATCGCGATCGCCGCGCCGCCCACGACCGTCGACCGGCTGCCGTAGGTCCCCCAGCCCATCGAGATCGCGCCGGTGTCGCCGTGCACGACCTCGATGTCCTCGATCGGCAGGCCCAGCTGGTCCGAAACGAGCTGCGCGAACGTCGTCTCTTCGCCCTGGCCGTGCGGCGACGTACCGGTGAACACCGTCGCCTTCCCGGTGGGGTGCAGCCGGACCGTGGCGCTTTCCCAGAGCCCGCCCTGGAAGCCCACCGCGCCGGCGACCGACGACGGACCCAGCCCGCAGATTTCCACATACGTGGAGAGGCCGATGCCGAGATACCGCCCGTCCTTCGGCCCCTGCTGCTGCACCTCGCGCAGCCGCTTGTACTCGATGAGCTCGAGCGCCTTGTCGAGCGCCGGCACGTAGTTGCCGCTGTCGTAGGCGAGGCCCTCGACGGTCGTGTACGGGAACTGCTCGGCGCCGATGAAGTTCTTGCGCCGCACCTCCGCGGGATCGAGGCCGAGACGGCCGGCGACGAGATCCACCATCCGCTCGATGAGGTACGTGGCCTCGGGCCGCCCGGCGCCGCGATACGCGTCCACCGGCGTCGTGTTGGTGAACACGCCTACCACTTCGTAGTCGAGGCTCGGAATCGTGTAGCAGCCCGTGAGGATCAGCCCGTGCAGAATCGTCGGCACGCCCGGCGCCGCGGTGGAGAGGTACGCACCGAGGTTGGCCCACGTCTTGCCGCGCAGGCCGAGCAGCGTGCCGTCCCGCCGCGCCGCGATTTCGAGGTCCGTGATGTGGTCGCGGCCGTGGATCGTCGCCACGTAGTTTTCGCGGCGGTCCTCGATCCACTTCACGGGGCGGCCCGTCGCGCGGGCGCAAAACGCGACCACGGCCTCGTCGGCGTAGAATGGGATCTTGCTGCCGAAGCCGCCGCCCACCTCCGGCGCCACGACCCGGATCTTGTGCTCGGGAATCCCGGTCACCACCGACATGAGGAACCGCGCGATGTGCGGATTCTGCGTCGTGTACCAGACCGTGAGCTCGCCCGAGCCGCTGGTGTACTTGGCGACGACGCCGCGGGTCTCCATCGCGTTCGGGATCAGCCGCTGGTTGACGAAGCGCTGGCGCACGACCACGCCACCGCGCTCCGCCTCGTCGAACGCGGCCTTCGCGTCGCCGCCGGCCAGCTTCCAGGTGAAGGCGATGTTGTTCGGCGCCTCCGCGTGCAGCTGCGGCGCGCCCGATCCCACCGCCTGCTCCTGGTTCACGATCGCGGGCAGCGGCTCGTAGTCGACCCGCACCAGCGCCGCGGCGTCACGCGCCGTGTAGGGATCCTCCGCGACCACCACAGCCACGCCGTCGCCGGCGTACCGCACGCGGTCGACAGCGAGCGCGGGGTGCGGCGGCGTCTTGAGGTCCGAGTTCGGAATGAGCCACGCCGTCGGAATCGGGTTGATCTTGCCCTGGAGGTCGGCGCCGGTGAACACGGCGACGACACCCGGATGGCCGCGCGCCGCCTTCGTGTCGATACGGGTGAGGCGGGCATGGGCATGCGGGCTGCGGACGATGCACGCGTGCAGCATCCCAGGGAGGCGCAGGTCATCGGTGTACGTCGCCTGGCCGGTGATCAGACGCGGGTCTTCGCGGCGGCGGATGCTGGCGCCAAAGATCTTGCTGACCGCCATGGACGCCCCCCCCCCCGCTACCGGACCGGCTGGGCCTGCGGCGCGGACGAGGGCCGCCCGCGCAGCTTGCCCGCGGCGTTCTGGATCGCGTTCACGATGTGCTGGTAACCGGTGCACCGGCAGAGGTTGCCTTCGAGGCCTTCGCGGATCTGCGCCTCGGACGGATCGGGATGCCGCCGCAGCAGCTCGAGGGCGGCCATCATCATTCCGGGAGTGCAGAAGCCGCACTGCAGGCCGTGCTCCTCCCAGAACCCCTGCTGAATCGGGTGCAGGTCGCCGTTTGTGGCGAGTCCTTCGACCGTCTGCAACTGCGCGCCGTCGGCCTGCACTGCGAGCAGCGTGCAGGCCTTGATCGCGCGGCCGTTCATCATGATCGTGCATGCGCCGCAGTTGCTCGTGTCGCACCCCACGTGCGTGCCGGTGAGGCCGAGCGTATCGCGGATGTAGTGCACGAGCAGCAGGCGGGGCTCGACCTCGTTGGAGTATTTCGTGCCGTTCACCGTGACGCTGATCGCGCGCTTCACGGGTGCGCCTCCTTCGTGGGAAATCGCCGCGGTCCGGGCGCTGCGCCCGGTGCCCGCAGGGCGGTTGCCGGTTGGGCGGGAAAAACTGTACTGTGACGGCCGCGGAAAAGGGTCGCTGCTCCGGCAGCAGGCTCTTCTGCGCGGGCCCACCGGCGTCCTCCGGCTCAGCCGGCGCCCCCCGGGAAATCCATGGATCTCGCCGCTCAACTGATCGTCAGCGGTCTGCTGGCCGGCGCGCCCTACGCGCTCGCCGCCTGGGGCATGGCCGTGGCCTTTGCGAACGGAATGCTGAACCTCACGCTGGGCCTATTTTTCACGCTCGGCGCGTACTTCGCGCTGGAGTTCACCGCCCGCGGTCTGCCCGCGTCCTCCGCCGCCCCGGCCGCCGCCCTCGCCGCCCTCATCGCCGGCTGGGCCATCGAGCGCGTGTTCGTACGCCCGCTGCAGGGACGGGCGCTCGCGACGGCGGTCGTGCTGCTCGGCATCGCGCTGGCCGGCGAACAAGTCTTCGGCCTCGTCTGGGGCGGGGCCGATCGCTCGGTGCCGCTCAAACTGGAAGTCCTGCAAATCGAGCACGTCGTCGTCGCGGGCCTGGAGTTATTCATCGCGGCCGGCGCGGCGCTCGCGTTCTTCGGCGTGGTCGCCCTGGCGCGCCGGACGCGCGCCGGCCTGGCCGTGCGCGCCGCGGCCGAAAACGCGGAGATCGCGTCGTGCGCCGGTCTCGACGTCGAGCGCGTGCGGGTGTGGGCGTTCGCGGGGGGATGCGCGGCGGCCGCGGCGGCGGGCGCCTTCGTTTCACCGATCACGCCGCTGTCGCCCTCGATGGGACGCGGCGCGCTGATCTTCAGCCTTGCCGTGGTCGCCGCCGGCGGCCCGAGCCTGCGCGGACTGCTCGCGGGATCGCTCGCGCTCGGTGTGATCACCCAGTCGCCGGCGACCTATTTCGCGCCGCAGTGGGCCGTGGTGGTGGCGGCGGCGGTGCTCGCGGGCGCCGCGGCCCGGCGGCGCGTGCCGCTCTGGCGGCGGGCGAACGCATGAGCACGGCGGCCGTCACTCGCTCCGCCGCCCCGCCCCGCGTAGACGGGGTCGCCGCCTACGCGCCCGGGCGCCCGCCATCGCTGTGGTGGGCGGTGGGCGGCTGGATCGCGGTGCCGTTCCTCACCGCGGCGCTCGCGCGCGACCGGTTCATCTTGACGACGCTCGCGGCGGCCGCCGTGCAGGGCCTTTTCGCCGTCGGCTGGGTGCTGCTCGCCGTCACCGGACAGCCGAGCCTCGGACACGCGCTGCCCTACGGCGCCGGCGCCTACGCGGCGGCGTTTGTCGCCCGGCGCGCGGGCCTTCACGGGGGCGACCTCGGGGGGTGGGTGCCGGTCGTCCTCACCGCCGCCGCCGCTATCGCGGGCGGGTGCTTCGGCGGCCTGCAGGGCCGGTTGACGCGCCGCCTCGCACCGGCGTTCGTCGCGGTGGTCACGCTCGCGACGGTCGAGGCGGCGCGCAGCCTCGCTACAATGTGGACAGTGCCCGTGCTGCGCGGCAGCGGGGACACCGACACCGCGATTCCGCTCCCGACATTCCCGAACGACGACCGCGCGGCGGCCTGGCTCGCCGCCGCCGCGTTCGCCTCGGGCGTCCTCGTCGTCGCCGCCCTGGTGCGGTCGCGCACCGGCGTCGCGCTGCGGGCGGCGGCCGGCGGCGAGCGGGATGCCGAGGCGCTCGGCTTCGACGCGCCGCGCCTGCGTCTTTTCGCCTTCATCGCGGCCGGGACGATCGCCGGCATCGCCGGCGCGCTCGCGGCGCAGCTGTCCGGACACGCGTCCCCGCTGATGCTCTCGTGGCAGGCGTCGCTGTTCGCGCCCGCCGCGGCGCTGATCGGCGGAGCAGCGACCGTGGCCGGGCCCGCCGCGGCGGCGTACGCCGGCGCCGGGGCCGCGCAGTTCTTCGAGATCCCGGCCGCGGTCCAGCTGCTCGTCTTTGCGGGCGTGCTCGTCGCGGCGGGCCTGCGCGATCCGCAGCACCTGTTTGGACCGGCCTTCAGCTGGAATCCGCGACCGGCCGAGCGCACGGGCGATCCGCGACCGGGGCGCTCGCGCCCCATCGTACCGTGGGAGGACGCGTGAAGAACCCGGGCGACGGCGCCGCTCCGCTGCTGCGGCTCGACGGCGTACGGGTCCGCGCCGAGGGGGCGTGGCCGGTCCGCGAGTTCACGATCGGCGTCGCCCCCGGCGAGGCGCTCGGCGTGCTCGGCCCGCGGAGCAGCGGGAAGACGGCGCTGCTGGACGTCGTCTCGGGCTTCCTCCGCCCGGAGCGGGGCCGCATCGCGCTTTGCGGTGAAGACATCACCGGCTGGGCTCCCCACCGGATCGCGCGCGCCGGCGTCGCCCGCAGTTTTCAGACGCCGCCGTTTCTCGACGGCACCATGATCGACGATGCCGTCGTCGCGGCGGCGATCGGACGGGGATTCAGCGCGCGCCGGACGCGCGACGCGGTCGCGCTCGGCCTCGCCATCACCGGTCTTGCGCCGAAGCGGTACCGCACCGGCGCCGCGCTGGAGCCGCCCGAGCAGCGGCTGCTCACGCTCGCCCGCGTCGCCGCGGCGGAGCCGCGGCTCGCGCTCATCGACGAGCCGCTCGCGGGACTCGCGCCGGAGGCCGCCGGCCTCGTCGTCTCCGCCCTGCGGCGACTGCACCAGATCGGGACCGCGCTCATCGTGACGGCACACGACGCGGCGTCGCTGCGCGTCGTCTGTTCGCGGGTCGTGGTGATGCGCGACGGCCGCGTCGTCGGACCCCATGCTTGAGGCCCACAATCTCTACCTGCATGGGCCGGACGGCGCGGTCGCGCTCGCGGACCTCACGATCTTCGCGCACCCCGGCGATCTCTTGGCGCTGCTCGGCGGCCACGGCGCGGGCAAGTCCGCGCTGCTTCGGACCGTCGCCGGCCTGGCGCACCCGGAGCGCGGCAGGCTGCGGCTCGACGGCATAGACCTCGCCGGGCTCGGAGCGCACGCGCGGGCCGCGCGCGGCATCGCCTACGCCGGCGACGACGCACGCGTCATGGACGGGTTGTCCGTTCGCGAGAATCTGCTGGTAGGAGCGTGGCGGCGGCGCGACCGGCGGGCGGTGGGCCGCGAGTACTCGGAGTGGCTGGAGCGGTTTCCCGCGCTCGCCGCGGCGGCCGCCCGGCCGGCCGCCGATCTCGACGCGGGCGGCCGCGCGGCCACGGCGCTCGGACGGGCGTGGCTTGCGGGACCGCGCGTTCTCTTGGTGGACGAGCCTTTCGCGGGCCTCGACGGGAAGAGCCGGGCCGGCATCGCCGCCGCGCTGCGGGCGGCGTGCGATGCCGGCCGCATCGTCGTCTGCTCGATGCACGAACCGGAGGACGCCGCGATCGCCGGCCGCGTCAACGTCCTCTCGAACGGCCGTCTGATTTTCTCCGGTTCTCCGGCGGCGCTCGCGACCGCGGGCGCCGCGGCGCTCGAATAGTCCCGGCCGAACCGCGCGCTACGTCGGGGCGCGCACCAAGCCCGAGTGGGACCGGTAACCGGCGTGCTATCCTATGAAAGTGCCCGCGCGCGTCCTTTCGTGTCCCCCGGGGTTCGACTTCCACGCGACCGCGACCGTCATGCGGCGGGGGCCGGCCGACCCGCTTGTATGGTACGACGGACGGCGCTGGCGCCGCCGGCTCGCGGTTGACGGTGCCGCGTGCCTCCTGGAAGTCGTCCCCGCGGGCGGCGGCCTCTCCACACGCGTTCTCGCGGGCCGGGTGCCGCGGCCGCATGTTGAACGCACCGTCGCGCGCCTCTTCGGGCTCGACGATCCCGCTTTAACGTCATGGCTGCCGGCCGCGACGTCGGCCGGCAGCGCCCTCTCCCGCCGTCTGCCCGCGGCGGTCCGCCGCGCCGCCGGGCGTCCGCGGAGGACCGCCGCGCTGCCGGGTTATCCCACGCTTTTCGAGGCACTCGTGCACACCATTCTCGGCCAGCAGATCAGCGCGACGGCGGCCAACGCGCACCGCGCCGCGTTCACGCGGCGGTTCGGCCGTCCGTTCGCCTTCCAGGGCGGTACGTACTGGATGTTCCCCGCGGCCGGCGACGTGGCCGGCGAGCGGCTCGCCTCGCTTCGGCGCCCCGGGCTCAGCACCGCGAAAGCCGTCGCGGTCCGAGCGATCGCGCGCGCGTTCGACCGCGGCACGGTGTCCGAGGCCGCGCTCGAGGCGCTGCCGCCGGAAGCCGCCATTGAAGCGCTGACCGCGCTGCCGGGCATCGGACGCTGGACGGCGGAGTGGGTGCTGCTGCGTGCGCTGCGCCGCTTCGACATCGTGCCGGCGGGCGATCTCGCAGTCCGCAAAGCGGTGAGCTGGCTTGCCGGACGCGAGGAACTGCTCTCCGAGCGCGAGGTTCGCGAATTCGCCGCGCCGTGGACGCCCTACTCGGGCCTGGTGGCGTTTCGATTGCTCGTCGCCCACCGCCAGACCGTCGGCTGATTACGATGAGCGCGCAATTTTCGCCCGGCCCGTCGATGCCCCGCGATGAACTGCGCCGGCGCGCCGCGGCGCTGCGGCGTCACCTCCGCGCGGCGGGACTCGACGCGGCCGTGATCGTCCAGAACGTCAACCTCCTCTACTTCGGCGCCACCATTCAGAGCGGCGTACTGATCGTGCCGGTCGAGGGTGAGCCGGTGTACGCGGTGCGACGGATCATCGAACGCGCCCGCGCGGAAAGCCCGCTCGACGCGATCGTGCCGCTGCCGAGTCTGCGGGGGTTGAGCGCGCGGATCACCGAGGCGCTCGGCCGCGCGCCCGCGCGGGTCGGCATGGAGCTCGACGTGCTGCCGGTCGCCGTGCGGGACCGTTTCGCCGCCGCGCTCGGCGCGGTCGAGATCGAGGACGTCTCCGCGGCCGTACGGCGCATTCGCGCGGTCAAGTCGCCTTACGAGCTCGAGAAGCTGCGGGCGACGGCGCGGCTGTCCGACGCGATCCTCGGCGCGGCGACCGAGGCCCTCCGCGAAGGCATGACCGAGCTCGAGCTCTCCGCGCTCATCGAGGCTTCGGCGCGGCGCCGGGGCCACGAGGGCGTGATCCGGCTGCACGGGTGGAACCAGGAGACCTACTATGGGATGATCGCCGCGGGACCGGCCGCCGCGGTGCCGAGCTTTCCCGATCTGCCGCTCGGCGGCGAAGGTCCAGGCCCGTCGGCTCCGTACGGCGCTGGCTGGCGGCGGATTGCGCGCGGCGACGCGGTGATCGTCGACGCACCCGCGGTCCTCGGCGGGTACATCATCGACCAGACCCGCACGCTCGTGATCGGACGGCTCCCCGACGCGCTCGCGCGCGCCCACGACGCCGCGGTGGACGTTCTCAAGACCGTCGAGGCCGCAATCCGTCCCGGCGTCACGCCGGAGGCCCTATATCGCCTCTCACTCGAGCGGGCCGAGACCCTCGGCTATGCCGATGCCTTCATGGGCGCCGGCGCCTACCGCGCCCGCTACGTCGGCCACGGCGTCGGCCTCGAGCTCGACGAATGGCCCGTGCTCGCGGACGGGTTCACCGACCCGCTCGAGCCGGGCTGCGTCTTCGCGGTCGAGCCGAAAATGCTGTTCCCCGGCCTCGGCGTGGCCGGCATCGAAGATCAGTACGCCGTCACCGCGACCGGCCGCGAGCGCCTCACCTTGGCGGAGCAGCGTCTGTTCACCGTCTGAACCCGTTGCGGCAGGGTTGCCTCTCGGTAGAATAGAACGGAGCCGAATCCCGGTCCGCGGCCCCGCGACGGCTGGGCCGGCGCATCTCGGCGGCCCGTCCCCCTGGGACTCGGCCGGTCAATTTCCGCGCCGGCCGACAGCCTACGGCGTGAGCCATAACGTCCGCGGCCGGTAACCATGAAATTAACCCCTGAAGGAGGGGCAGCAGGATGGCCGACGCACCCGACAGGCGCTCCGCTACCGCCGTCACCGAGGCGGAGATCGCGGTCCACTGGAAGGAAGAAGAGTACTATCACCCGTCGCCCAAGTTCATCGGGCAGGCCAACCTGACCGATCCCGCGGTGACGGAGCGCTTCGCGCTCGAGCACTTCCCGGAATGCTTCCGCGAGTACGGCGAGCTGCTGAGTTGGGACCACTACTGGCACACGACCTTCGACGGCAGCAACCCGCCCTTCTGGAAGTGGTTCGTCGGCGGCCGGATCAACGCGTCCTACAACTGCGTCGACCGGCATCTCGCGCAGTACAAGAACAAAGCCGCGCTCATCTTTGTGCCCGAGCCCGAGCAAGACGCCCACATCGCCATCACGTACCGTGAGCTCTACGTCCGCGTGAACGAAGTCGCCGCCCTGCTCCGCGACTTCTGCGGGCTCAAGGCCGGCGACCGCGTCACGATCCATCTGCCGATGACGCCCGAGCTGCCGATCACAATGCTGGCCTGCGCCCGCCTCGGCGTCGTCCACTCCGTTGTCTTCGGCGGATTCAGCGGCGAAGCGTGCGGCATCCGGATCGCGGACTCCGGCAGCCGCGTGCTCATCACGATGGACGGGTACTATCGCAACGGAAAGCTGCTCGACCACAAGGCGAGCGCCGAGATCGCGGTCGCCACCGCCGCCAAGGAAGGCCAGAAGGTCGACAAAGTCATGGTGTGGCGCCGGTTTCACGACCGGTCCGCGACCAACGCTCCGCTCGTGCAGGGCCGCGATCATGTGATGAACGAGGTTCTGGAGAGCTATCGGGGCCGTACCGTCGAGCCGGTCTCGATGGACGCGGAGGCGCCGCTCTTCATTATGTACACGAGCGGCACGACGGGCCGTCCGAAGGGCGCCCAGCATCGCACCGGCGGCTACCTCGCGTACGTCGCCGGGACGTCGAAGTACATTCAGGACATCCATCCGACCGACGTCTACTGGTGCTTCGCGGACATCGGCTGGATCACCGGTCATTCGTACATCGTCTACGGCCCGCTCGCGCTCGCGGCGACGAGCGTCCTCTACGAGGGCGTCCCGACCTACCCCGACGCCGGGCGGCCCTGGCGGATCGCCGAGCGCCTCGACGTCAACATCTTCCATACGTCCCCGACGACGGTCCGCATGCTGCGGAAGCTCGGGCCCGACGAGCCGAAGAAGTACGGCTATCACTTCAAGCACATGACCACGGTCGGCGAGCCAATCGAGCCCGAAGCATGGCGCTGGTACTACGATACCGTCGGGAAGCGCGAGGCCGTCATCTGCGACACCTGGTGGCAGACCGAAAACGGCGGCTTCCTCTGTACGACGAAACCGGCGATCGATGCGATGAAGCCCGGCAGCGCCGGACCCGGCGCGCCCGGCATCCATCCCGTCATCTACGATGAGGAGGGCCGCGAGATCCCGCGGGGCAGCAACCGCGCCGGCAACATCTGCATCCGGAACCCCTGGCCCGGCATCATGCAGACGATCTGGGGCGACTCCGACCGGTTCGTCCGGACCTACTACGCGAAGTACTGCAAGAACCCGAAGAGCAAGGACTGGCGCGACTGGCCGTACTTCGCCGGCGACGGCGCGCTCCTGGCGGCGGACGGCTACTTCCGGATTCTCGGCCGCGTCGACGACGTGATCAACGTCGCGGGGCACCGGCTCGGTACGAAGGAATTGGAATCCGCGGCCCTCACCGTCGCGGAAGTCGCCGAGGCCGCGGTCGTGCCGGTCGTCGACGAGCTGAAGGGACGGGTGCCGGAGGTCTACATCTCGCTCAAGCCGGGCGTCGTCGCGAACGCGAAGGTCCAGGAAAGCGTGGTGCACGCGATCGAGACCACGATCGGCAAGATCGCGCGGCCGAAGCAGGTCCGGGTCGTGCCCGACATGCCGAAGACGCGCTCGGGCAAGATCATGCGGCGGGTGCTGGCCGCGATCTCGAACTCGATGGACACCGGCGACGTCACGACGCTCGCCAACCCCGACGTCGTCGAGCAGATCCGGCAGGCGGTTCAGGGCTCGGGCCCGGTGAAGCTCAAGGACGCCCCGGAGGATATCAAGCGGTTCGGGGAGCAGCCCTGATTGAGCGAAAGCCGAAGCCTTAGGGAGCTTCGATCACCGCCGGCAGCAGCGTCTGCCGCTCCACATCGACGAGCCCGAGATCGGACAGTTTGCCCTCCGGGCTTACGGCAAGCGTCAGCGAGACGATCGCCATAAACGCCCGCTCCCCGGCCATGCCGGCGGCCTCGGCCGCCGTGCGGAACGCGGCCACCTCCGCTGCGACGTCGGCCGCGGGCTTGAGCGAGATGAGTCCGGCGACGGGCAGATCGATCCGCGCGGTCACGCGGCCGCCCCGCACCAGGACGATTCCGCCGCCGCTTTCGGCCAGCGTCCGGCAGGCGAACAGCATGTCCTCGGGATTGGTGCCCACGATCGTGAGGTTGTGCGAATCGTGCGACACGGAGGTGGCGATCGCGCCCTCGCGCGGACCGAACCCGCGGATCACGGCGCAGGCGGTCCCGCCGTGGCGGCCGTGGCGCTCCACGACCGCCAGCATCGCGAGCTCCCGCCCATCGGCGGACGGCGGCAGCGCGACCTCGCCGCCGGCGACCCGCACCCGCATCGTGCCGTACGTCGTGCGCACCGGCGCCGAGCGCCCATTAAAGTCGATCACCCGGATCGTCGCCTCGCCGTCCGGGGTCCCGGAGACCCGGATCCGGAACACCCCCGCGGCCAGATCGCGGGGCAGGCGGATGGTGTTCTCGCGCTCGACCGCGGCGGTGCGGTTTGGCGGAGCCGATGCGGACGCGGCGATCACACGGCCGTCCTCGGCGACCCGCCGGCCCGCGCGGTAGACTTCCGCCGCCTGAAACCGCGGTAAGTTCGACAGCAGCACAACATCGGCAATCCGGCCCGGAGTGAGCGCGCCGAGGTCGTGGCGCCGCAGACGGTTCGCGGCGTTGAGGGTCGCGAACCGTACGACGTCGATCGGATCGAGCCCCTCTTCGACGAGCCGCCGCGCGACGTAGTCCACGCCGCCCCGCCCCAGCAGGTCTTCCGGCACCACGTCGTCGGTGCACAGCGTCACGTTCGGCAGATATCCCCGGCCGCGCAGCGCCGCCGCCAGCGCCGCAGCGTTCGGCGACAGCGAGCTCTCACGCACCTCGAGGTACATCCCCGTGCGGAGCTTCGCGAGGCCGTCCTGGGTCTCGCGGTTCTCGTGGTCGGAGTCGATGCCGGCCGCGGCGTAGGCCGAGAGATTCCGGCCGCGCACGCGCGGGGCATGGCCTTGAATCAGGCCGCCGGCCCGTTCGGTCGCCTCGAGCAGACGCATCATCCGCCCCTCGCCGCGAAGCACGCCCGGGTAGTCCATCACCTCGGCGAGCCCCACCACCCGCGGCCAGCCGAGCATCTCCTCGATCTCGGCGCGGTCGAACGCCGCGCCCGCGGTCTCGACCGCCGGAGCCGACGGCACGCACGACGGGGCCATCACCAGGACGCGCAGCGGAATATCCTCCGACGCGTCGAGCATGTAGCGCACGCCCGGGAGGCCGAGCACGTTCGCCAGCTCGTGCGGGTCGATCAACACGCTCGTGGTGCCGTGCGGCAGCACCGCGTCGGCGTAGTGCGCAGGGGTGATCATGCTGCTCTCGATGTGTACGTGCGTGTCGATGAGCCCCGGAATCGCGACGAGCCCGCGCCGGTCGAGCACCGTACGCCCGGCGAGCGGCCCGCCGCCCGGCCCCGCGCAGACGGGGTCTCCGGGCGCGGTCACGTGCGCGATGCGCCCGGCGAAGATGCCGAGATCCGCGGGGTAGGTCTCGCCGGTGAACACGTTCACGACGGTCACCCCGCGCAGCACGAGATCCAGCTCCCGCCGCCCCGCCGCGGCCTCGATGAGCGCCACGCGATCGTACGCCGGCTCCCGGCTCCACGGTGCCGTCATCGGCGGACGCCCCCCGCGGGCCGCGTCACCGGCCGGCCTGGCTCGGCGCGTACCGACGCAGCACCGGCGCCTCAACCCACGTCAGCATCCCGTACAGCAGCACCGACACGATCGTCACGAGGATCCCGGCCGCCCACAGCATCGTGAACTGAAACTGGGCCCGCGCGATGATCATGAGATAGCCGAGGCCGCGCCCGGTGGCCAGCCACTCCGCGACGATCGCGCCGAGAATCGACGCGAGCACGGAGATCCGCGCGGCCGCGAACACGCTCGGCAGGGCGCTCGGAATCCGGATCTTCCAGACCACCGCCCACGGCGACGCCGCGTACAGCCGCAGCACCTCGATCGCCTGCGGCGAAGCGGACCGCAGCCCCTGCATCACGTTGACGAGCGTCGGAAAGAACGTGATGATCGCGGTGATGGCGGTCGTGCCGGCGATGCCCCGGCCGAAGAGCAGCACGAGAAGCGGCGTCATCGCGATGACCGGCACCGAGCGGAGCGTGATCGCCACCGGCATGAAGGCCCGCTCCAGCCGCGGGTAGACGACGAACAGCACCGCCACAAACGCCGCGGTCACGGTCCCCACGCCGAACCCCGCCGCCGCGTCTTCGAGCGTCATCGCCAGCGCCGCGCTCAGCTCGCGGCGGTTCTCGACCGCCGCGGTCCCGGCGACCAGGTCGCGCAGCACCTGGACCGGCGTCTTTGCAAAGAACGGATTGAGATGAAAGACGCGGATGAAGGCGACCCACAGTCCGACGATGACCCCGATCGACACCACGGTGAGGCCGGCGCGCCGCAGCGCCCACCGCCCCGCGCCCGCCGCGCCGCCGTCGCCCCCTTCGGGGAGCAGGCCGCGGGATGCGCGGCCGGTCAGCGCGGGCGCGGCGTCGAGCGGCGGCGCCCACGTGACAAGCACCCGCGCGGCCGCCGCGGCAAGCGCGAAGCCGCCGCCGGCCAGGGCGCTCGCGACGATCGCAAGCCCCCACACCCGCGGGGTGTCGAGCGTCGCCATGGCGTTCACCATCGCCACGCCGAGTCCGCGGTCCCCGCCGAGGAACTCACCGAGGATCGCCCCGAGCACCGCGCCCGGCGCGGCGACGCGGAACCCCGCCAAGAGCCACGGCACGCTCGCGGGCAGACGCACCTTGCGAAGCGCGTCGAACGGCCGGCCGCCGAGCGTGTGGATCAGGTCGAGCGAGGCGCCGTCCGCCGACCGCAGGCCGATCAGCGTGGTGATCACCGTTGGAAAGAACACCGCGAGGGCGGCCAGCGCGACCTTGGGCTCGTCGCCGGGCAGCACCACCGCGATGATCGGGGCAATCGCCAGCAGCGGGGTCGCGTAGATGACGATCGCGATCTGCATCAAGAGGCCCTCGAGCCGGCGGACTTGCATGATGAGGAGCGCGAGCGCGATCGCCGCGAGATTGCCCCAGAAGAAGCCGCGCGCCGCTTCCCACAGCGTCGCGGCCACGTTCGTCGGGTAGATCGCGAGATCGTGCCAGGCCCGCAGCGCGATCGCGGCCGGCGACGAGATCGTGTACCGCGCCCAGGGCAGCATGCCGCCGAGGATCTGCCACAGGACGAGCAGCGCGACCGGCCCGAGCACCGCATCCAGCCGGCCGGACGCGCCCCAAAGAACGCCGCCGCGGGCGGCCGCCTCCGCTCCGCCGGGCGCGCGTCCCGCGGGCGCGTGGATCACGAGACCGGGGCCCCCGCGAAGAGCAGTTCGCTCAGCCGGTCGCAGAGGGCGTGGAACCGCGGACTCCGCAGCACCTCCGGGCCTCGCGGCCGCGGCAGATCGATCGCCACCTCCGCGCGCACCTCACCGGGCTGCGGCGTCATGACGACCACGCGGTCGGCGAGGAAGACCGCCTCGGCGATCGAGTGGGTGACGAGCAGCGTCGTCGGCGACTGCTCGCCCCAGATGCGGAGCAGTTCGAGATTCATGCGCTGGCGCGTCATCTCGTCGAGCGCCCCGAACGGCTCGTCGAGCAGCAGGACGCGAGGCCGGGTGACGAGCGCGCGCGCGATGGCCGCGCGCTGCCGCATCCCGCCCGAGAGCTGAGCCGGACGCGCGCGTTCGAATCCGCGGAGCCCGACGAGGGCGATCAGGTCGAGGATCTCGTGCCGCGGGACCTCGAGACCGGTGACCTCGAGCGGCAGCGTCACGTTGCCGTAGACGGTACGCCAGGGGAGCAGCGCCGGATCCTGAAACGCGATGGCGACGCGGTGCTGCCGGCGGGCGGCCTCGGGCGGCCCGCCCTCGACCAGGACGCGGCCCTCCGTCGGCACGTCGAGATCGGCCAGGATGCGGAGCGCCGTCGATTTGCCGCAGCCCGACGGGCCGAGCAGGGCGACGAACGCGCCGGCCGCCACCCGCAGATCCATGCGGCCGATCGCGTGCACCGGCCTGCGGTCGAGCCAGTAGGTTTTCCGAACGCCCTCGAGGATCAGCCCGGCGCCGCCGGCGTCGGGCCCTCCGTGGGACACGGCCGGCGGCGGCGCACCGGCAGGAGGCGGTGAAGCGGCGGGAGGTCCTGCGCCAGACAGGCCGCTCACGGCCTAGATGCGCGTCCGCCCGTGATAGATCTCCTGGAGCACGTCCATGGTGAAGAGCTCCGCGCCGACGTTGATGCCCGTCCGCTTGAACAGGTCGACGTTCTTCGCGATGTCCGCGCCGTCCATCCAGAGGAGGCCGTGCTGGGCCGTCACCGGCGTCTGCATCAGCTTCTCGATCGTGACCTTGTTGCCGAGGTACTGTGACATGTAGCTGAGGCCGAGCGCCTTGCCGTACTTCTCCACGGTCAGCTTCGCGCCGAGCGAGGGGTTGGCGGCGTTGGCCTGCCAGCCGCGGATCTCCGCGCGGAGGAACCGGACCACGTCCGCCCGCCGGTTCCGCAGCGTGTCCTCGAGCACGTAGTAGCAGCCGGAATACGACGAGTAGCCGTAGTCGGCGAACAGAAAGAACTCCACCGGGACGCCCGCAACTTGTAATTCGACCGGCTGCTCCGTCGCAAACGAGACGAAGGCGTCCACGTCGCCGGTCACGAGCGGCGCCGGATCGAACTGAACCGGGACGCGGGTGATCTTGGCCGCGTCGAGGCGGTTGAGCGCAAGCCACGTGGTCCAGGGGATGCTGTCGGCCGCCGCGACGCCGACGCGCTTGCCGATCAGGTCCTGCGGCGTGCGGATCGGATTCTTCTTCAGCGAGAGAATCGCAAGCGGGCTCTTCTGGTACAGGACGCCGAGCACCTTGATCGGCGCGCCTCGCTCCCGCGCCTTCGCCAGGATCTGCGCGCCGGTGCCGCAGCCGAACAGCGCCTTCCCGGAGACGATCGCGGTCACGACGTCGATGCCGGGGCCGCCCGAAAGCATGTCGATGTCGAGGCCTTCGTCTTTGTAGTAGCCGTTCGCATCGGCGATGAAGCTGCCGGCGAACTCCACCGTCTTCACCCACCCGAATTGCACGGCGGCGCGTGTGGCGGCGCCGGCGGCGAGCGCCGTCGCGCGGACGGCGCGGTCCCACCAGACGCCGGCGGCAACGGCCGCCCCCGTTTCGAGCGAACGGCGGAGCAGCGTCCGGCGGTCAATGGCCGCCGCCAGTAGCGGGCGTGCACCCATGTCGGTCACCTCGTCCGGGAAGTGGTCGCGGAGAACAATGACACTACGTACGGGCGCGGGGCGCCGGTTCCCTCCCATCGGGCGGCCGGGCGACGAGGGAAGACTAGCGTTGTATGGCTCAGACTTCCGCCCGCGCCAATCACAAACACCCCGGCCCCGGCGCCCGCGAAGCGCGCGTCCGCGGGGCGCGCTCCTGGATCGTCCGGCGCGCGCGCATCCTGGGACCCGGCGTCATCACCGGCGCCTCCGACGACGATCCCTCGGGTGTGGCGACCTACGCGGTGGCGGGCGCCTCGCTCGGCCTCGCCACGCTTTGGACCGCGTTGTTCACGATCCCGATGATGGCGGCGGTGCAGTTCATCTCCGCCAAGGTCGGACTGGCCACCGGGCGCGGGCTGACGGCCGCCCTCCGGAGCCGGTATCCCGCGTGGGCGGTGTCGGCGGCGGTGTTCGGTCTTGCGGTCGCGAACACGATCAACGCCGGGGCCGACATCGGCGCGGTCGCCGCCGCCTTCAACCTGATGATCCCCGTGCCGACCGCGGCGATGATCGTCCCGATCGCGGCCGCGATCGTCGCGCTGCTGGTGTGGG